>JBAUIG010000114.1:0-2061 GCA_049682735.1 Candidatus Macondimonas sp.
CAGCGGGCGCGCAAAAAACTGGTCCGTCCCGGTCGATGTCGCAGCGGCGCCAGCAGTGGCACGCGCAGGCTCACCGGCGGGCGAACGGGCATTCCTGCCAAGCGCTCCAGCACGGGCAACACAAACAATCGGAAAGTCACATACGCCGACACCGGATTGCCCGGCAGTCCCAAAAACCAGCTCCGGCCCAGACGCCCAAAGGCCAGCGGTCGGCCAGGCTTGATGGCGACGCGCCAGAAATCCAGGTGCCCCATCTCAGCCAGCACGGGCCGCACCCAATCCGCCTCCCCCACCGACACGCCACCGCTGGCGATCAGCAGATCCAGATCGGCGCCCTGGCCAAGCCGCGCCGCCAGTTGACGCGGATCGTCGGGCACCGAGCCCAGATCCTCCAGAGCCACCATGGGACGCTGCAACAGCGCGGCCAGCATGGGCCGGTTGCTGTCGTACAAGTCGCCCGGCGCGAGCGCCTCGCCGATGGCGCGCAATTCCGAGCCGGTAGACAATATGCCCACCCGCACCGGCCGGAGCACGGTGACCACCCCGATGCCGAGCGCCGCCACCAAGGCGATCTGCCGCGCATCCAGGGATCGGCCCGCCGGTACCGCCTCACGGCCCTGCAGGAGATCCTCCCCCGCCCGGCGCACGTTTTCTCCCGCTTCCAGACCTGATTGCAGCGTGATCCAGCCATCTTCGACCTGAACACTTTCCTGGGCGATGACCGTATCGGCCCCCGCCGGTATCACCGCGCCGGTCATGAGGCGCAGGCAGGTTCCCGGCGCCACCGTCCCGGACCAGGGCGCGCCCGCCAGGGCCCGGCCGATGATGCGCAACCGCCTCCTCACTTTTGCATCCGACCCGCACAGCGCATAGCCGTCCAGCGCAGAATGGTCCTCCCGCGGCAGGGCGAATGGCGCGACCACGGGTTCAGCCAGCACCCGCCCCACCGCCTGCGCCAAAGGCAGGCGCTCGGTGCCGGCAACGGGGCTGACGCTCGCCAGCAGCCGGGCGCGCGCCGTTTCCACCGTCAGATCCTGCGCGCTGCCTTCCACCATGCCGTTTTATGCTCCTTGCGCCAAGGCGCCCAGTTCCGCCGGCGTGTTGGCGCCGCGCAATGCGTCCATCCAACCCAGCGTCCGGGCATCCACTTGCGCCGGCTGCTGGGCTGCTACCCAATCCCCCAGCCGACGTGTCCCCTGCGCCACTGCCTGCACCAAGTCCCCGGCCCGCGCCCGATGAATCAGCAGGAACGCCGGTTGCAGGCGCTCGCCGTCGTGGACCGTCGCCAGCATCCGCCCCTCCCGCAATGCGGCCTCGCCCAGTCGCGCGCCCAGATCCAGCGGCAGGCGCGGACCATCCACCGGCGCCACCAGCAGCCAGGGCGTTTCGATGCGGCGCAGCGCGGAGGCAATTCCCGCCAATGGTCCCAGCGCATCGGGCCAGTCGTCGGTGAAGACCGGGAGTCCCAGCGCCGCATAGCGATCCAGGTCACGGTTGGCGTTGATCCATACCACCCCGGTCTGGCTCGCCAGGCGCTCGGCCACATGGGCCACCAACGGCCGGTCGGCCAGGCGCACCCAGGCCTTGTCCACGCCGTTCCAGCGCCGGCTCTGACCACCGGCCAGCACCAGACCGGTGAGGTCCGCTTGCGGGATTTGCGGCATTGACAGCCCCGTCACGCTCAGCCGCCGGTGTGATTCATGAACCGCAAGATCTGCGGGCGATTGCCGAGATCGAAGTCGTGGCCACGGGGTTTGAGCGCCATGGCGGCAACAATCGCCTCCCGCAATGCCTGATCATCGCCCGGTTGTCCACGCAACACGGCGCGCAGATCGGCCGAATGCTCCTGCCCCAGGCATAACAGCAGCCGTCCCTGGGCGGTGATGCGCACCCGATTGCATTGCTCGCAGAAATTCTGGCTGTGGGGGGAGATGAAGCCTACCCGGATCGGGCTGTCGGCCATCTGGTAATAGCGTGCTGGCCCGCCCGTGGACTCAGCGATGGGCCAGAGTGGATAGCGTCGGGCGATGTCCGCACGGATGCGGGCGCTGGGATAAAAGG
>JBAUIG010000115.1:0-21640 GCA_049682735.1 Candidatus Macondimonas sp.
ATGGATCTGCACGGCCTGAATCGGCAGCAGGCGCGTGAGGCTCTCAATGCGTTTCTCCAGGAATGCCGGACGCTCGACCTGCGTTGCGTGCGCATCATCCATGGCAAGGGCCGCAGTTCCCCCCACGGCCGGGGAGTGCTCAAGGCTGCGGTCAATGGCTGGCTGACCCGTTGTGACCAAGTGTTGGCGTTTTGTTCCGCCCGCCCGGCCGATGGGGGGACCGGTGCGATTTACGTGTTGCTTCGGCGGGCCAGAGGCTGACAGGTTTCAATCAGCGGCCTGGGACTCCAGCGCTTCCCACCGGGCATAGACGCCGGCCAGTTCGGTTTCCAGATCCTTGAGCGCCTGCGTGTCGGCGGCGATGGCCGCAGGATCGCGCCGATAAAAGGCCGGGTCCGCCATGCGCGCAGTCAAGGCGGCTTGGGCCGCTTCCAGCGTTTCGATGCGTTTGGGGAGCTCCTGGCGTTCCCGTTCATCCTTGTAGCTGAGTTTGCGTTTGGGCGCTGCGGGGATGGCGGCCGGTTGATTCGTCGCCACGGCTTTTGCCGGGGGTGTCGAGCCGGACGGTGTCCGCCGCGCACGGCTGGACTGACTCTGCCGCATGGCGTCGCTGTAGCCGCCGACATATTCCTCTACCTGTCCATTTCCTTCGAATACGATGCAACTGCCTACCACCCGATCCAGGAATTCCCGATCGTGGCTCACCGCCAGCAGGGTGCCGTCGTAGGCCACAAGGCGCGCTTCCAGCAGCTCCAGGGTCTCCACGTCCAGGTCATTGGTGGGTTCATCCAGCACCAGCAGGTTGGCCGGGCGGGCGAAGAGTTGGGCCAGCAGCAACCGGTTGCGCTCACCACCGGAGAGCTTGGCAATGGGCGCGCGCGCCTGTTCGGGAGAGAACAGGAAATCCTGTAGATAGCCGATCACATGCCGACTACGGCCGTTGACGGTCACGGTGTCTTTGCCGCCGCCCACCACGTCCACCGGCCGCTCGCTGTCGTTCAGATCCGCCCGCAACTGATCGAAATAGGCAACCTCCAGCCGGGTCCCATGGCGGATTCGGCCGTGCTGGGGTTCCAGCTCTCCCAGCAGGATGCGCAGCAAAGTCGTCTTGCCGCAGCCGTTGGGGCCGACGATGCCGACCTTGTCGCCACGCAGCAGCGTGGTGGAAAAGTCCTGGATCAGGGGACGCTGGTCGGTAAAACCGTGGCTGATGCCGTCCAGTTCCGCCACCAGCCGACCCGAGGGCGCTGCCGTTTCCAGTTCGATGCGGGCCTGGCCGGTCTGTGCGCGCCGTTGGGTGCGCTGTTGGCGCAGCGCTTCGAGGGCACGCACCCGCCCCTCGTTACGAGTGCGGCGGGCCTTGATGCCCTGGCGAATCCAGCTTTCTTCCTGTGCCAGATGCTTGTCAAACAGGGCGCTGTGCCGTTCCTCCACGGCCAGGGCCGCTTCCCGGCCATCAAGATAGCGGTCCAGATCACCCGGCCAGCGCGTCAGTTTTCCTCGGTCCAGATGCAGGATGCCGCTGGCGAGGCGGCGGATGAAGCGGCGGTCGTGGGAAATGAACAGCAGGCAGCCCTTGAAGCGCTGGAGCAGCAGATCCTCCAGCCACTCGATCTGGGCGGGGTCCAGATGGTTGGTGGGCTCATCGAGCAGCAGCAGATCCGGTTCGCAGGCCAGGGCCCGCGCCAGCAGCACCCGGCGTTTCATGCCGCCGGATAAGGCGGCAAAGTCGGCTTCGGGGTCGACGCCCATTTCGGTGAGCCAGCGCTCGACCTGCCAGGACGCTCCACTGGCGGCGTGATCCCCTGTGGCAGCTCCCCCGAGGGGCCCTTGTGCAACCTCGGCCACACTGCCGGCCAGTTGGGTTGGGATTTCCTGGGGCAGTAGCGCCACCCGCGTGCCGGATTGCAACCGCCGCTCGCCCGCGTCGGGGAGGAGATCGCCGGCGATCAGTCGCAGCAGGGAGGTTTTGCCGGCACCGTTACGGCCCAGCAAGGCCAGGCGTTCGCCGGCTTCAAGGGTGAGCTCGGCCTTCTCCAAAAGAACGGGGCCGCCCAGGCGAAGGTCGATGTTGCGCAGGGATAGGAGCATGAGGACTCGGGCGCCGATAAAGCACAATTTTAGCGTACTTCCATTCCGTCCGGTGGAGGGGCCGGGGCGCGTGACTCGGAAAGTGTCGCAGTGTCGCGGCGAGACAACCTCAGGTAGTCAGCGCCCAGAGTACAGGTTGACAAGATTCTTCCTCGTGCGAATGTGCCCAATGTTCATCTGGCCTTGCAGCGTTCAGGCCTTGCACTCGCAGGATTTCCCTGCTTTCTTCGTTCCGGCGCCGCCAAGCAGGGACATACGGGCGTCCGCTTCAGGGGCGAGATGCGGCAGCGTCACGTGCCCGGACGCCCAGATCGGCCTGGTCGGTGAAGAATCCGTCGATCCCCAGCGACAGAAATATGGCTATCTCGGCCTCCATGTCGCCTCGGGCCTTTGGATCGGTGCCATGACGATGGTTTGCTGGCAGAAAACAATTTTCGGCGCGAAAGCTGTAGGGATGGACCTTCAATCCGAACCGATGGGCGTTTCGCACGAAATCGGTCGCGTGGATTGGATCGAGGCACCCCGCCCGGTCCAGCGGGAGGAGAAAATGGTTCTTCTCCGGACCCACGCCATCGGCATAGGTGGCAATTTGTGCCAATCCCTCCGGGGTCGCCATCTGGTCGTAGCTCAGGCTGCCGCCCGCGGCCGCCACGTCATAGGGTTGGCCCTGCGGGGCAAGGAGCTGGATCAGGGGAATGCGGGTCAGGGAACGCAGCTTGCGCAGGTTCGCCACTTCGAAGGATTGAATGAAAACCGACTGGCCGTTGCCGAAATCGTCGCGATGCAGGGCTTCCAGCAGTGGCTCCTCCAACGGCAGACCCAACTGCTGGAAGTAGCTAGGGTGCTTGGTTTCTGGATAAATGCCGATTTTGCGGCCGGTGGCCCGCTCCATGGCTCGCACCAGATTCAGCACATCCGCCAGGGTGGGAATCGTGAACTGGCCATCGAAGCGGCAATTGGCGGGCCGTACCTCGGGAATGCGCTCCCCGGCGCGCAGGGTCTGGATTTCCGCCAGGGTGAAATCCTCGCTGAACCAGCCGGTGAGGGCAGTGCCGTCGATTTGCCGGGTGGTGCGCCGGGCCGCGAACGCCGGTCGCTGGGCCACATCGGTGGTCCTGTCGAGCACGTTGTCATGTCGCGCGATCAAATGGCCATCGCGGGTCATCACCAAATCCGGCTCGATGAAGTCCGCGCCCTGCAGAATGGCCGTGGCATAGGCGGCGAGGGTGTGTTCGGGCAGATAGCCGCTGGCCCCGCGATGGGCAATGACAATGGCGGGGTCGCGCGGTGGGGAATGGGCGGAACCGGACTCTGCAATCATGGTGATCGAGTCTAGCAGGGCCACGCTGGTCGTTGGGGCCTGCGTTCATTGAACGGTTGATGGGCGAGGCGGTGTAGGCTCGCCACTGATGCGCTGTAGGCAGGGCAGGAGAAAATGCATACCGAAAGGGTCTGCTTCGAGAAAAGTGGTGGGCCCAGCAGGACTTGAACCTGCGACCCGCCGATTATGAGTCGGATGCTCTAACCAACTGAGCTATAGGCCCTTAAATTGTTACAGACTAACGATGTCAGGTTGCGACGGGTACCTCGGTTTTCCCAATCTTGCGCCGGTCATTCGGCGGGAACGGCGCGTAGCGGGGAGATTAATTCAATCTCGCAGAGACGCCAAGCCCGGCTCACGTGGAGATGGCCAGGCCCGATCGTGGATACGATCGGGCCTGGGTGGAAGTGGTTACGGTTGATTTGCGATGGGTCATTCTTCCAGGAAACTGCGGAGCATTTCCGAGCGCGAAGGATGGCGCAACTTGCGCAGGGCCTTGGCTTCGATCTGGCGAATGCGTTCACGGGTAACGTCGAACTGCTTGCCGACTTCTTCCAGCGTGTGGTCGGTGTTCATTTCGATACCGAAACGCATGCGCAGCACCTTGGCCTCGCGTGGTGTGAGGGTGGACAGCATGGCGTGGGTGGCTTCCCGCAGCCCCTCCCGGTTGGCCATTTCCGCCGGCGAGGGAATGTTGGTGTCCTCGATGAAATCCCCCAGATGGGAATCTTCATCATCACCAATGGGGGTCTCCATCGAAATGGGTTCCTTGGCGATCTTGAGGACCTTGCGCACCTTGTCCTCGGGCATTTCCATCTTCACGGCCAGCTCGTCAGGGGTGGGCTCACGACCCATCTCCTGCAGCATCTGGCGCTGTACCCGGTTGATCTTGTTGATGGTTTCGATCATGTGCACAGGGATGCGGATTGTGCGCGCCTGGTCAGCAATGGAGCGCGTGATGGCCTGGCGAATCCACCAAGTGGCGTAGGTCGAGAACTTGTAGCCGCGACGGTATTCGAACTTGTCCACAGCCTTCATCAGGCCAATGTTGCCTTCCTGGATCAGGTCGAGGAACTGCAGACCGCGGTTGGTGTATTTCTTCGCGATCGAGATCACCAGGCGCAGGTTGGCCTCGACCATCTCTTTCTTGGCGCGACGGGCCTTGGCTTCGCCAATGGTCTTTTGCCGGTTGATTTCCTTGAGGGTGGCCAAGGGAAGCAGCGTCGCGCTTTCAAGCTGAAGCAACTGCTCCTGCAGCTTGATGATGTCTTCCCGATGGCGGGCCATGGTCGCCGAGTGCTTGCGCTTGGCGCGGATCTGCTTGTCGATCCAGTCGGCGTCCGTTTCGTGTTCCTGGAACACCTGCAGGAAATCCCGCCGCGACATGCCGGCGCGGTTGACACAGAAATCCATGATCTGACGTTCATGTCGGCGGATGTCTTCCACGGTCCGGCGCAACTGCTCACCCAGTTCGACGATCACGCGCGGGGCGAACTTGAACTGAAGAAACAGATGCACCAGCGCCTGTTGTGCGGTTTGAGTGGATTCAGCAGTTGGGCCGTGTTCCCGCAGATGGGCCACTAGAACTTCATATTGTTCCTGCAGCGAGGCCATGCGCTGGGCGACTTCCTGAGGATCCGGGCCCGTGTCCACGCTTTCAGCCGCATCTTCTTCATCCTCCTCGGAGGCTTCCGCATCGGCTTCCAGTTCAGGCGGAACCTCGGCGGATTCCGCCACCGCAGGCTCGCTCTCGAACTGGGCCGGATCGATGAAATTGACAACCAGATCCGCCATGCGCGCGTTGGTGTCAACGATCCGCGCATGCTCCCCCAGAACGTAGGCGGTCGATGCGGGAAGGCTGGCCAAGGCCTTTAACGCATCCAGCTGGCCTTCCTCGATGCGCTTGGCAATGCTGATTTCGCCTTCGCGCGTCAACAACTCCACCGTGCCCATTTCGCGCATGTACATGCGCACGGGGTCAGTGGTGCGGCCGATCTCGCCGTCGACGGAAGAGGCGAGCGCGGCGGCTGCTTCTTCTGTTTCATCATCGTCGTTGGTGGTCACCGCCGTATCGGACAGCAGGATGTCTTCCGAATCGGGCGCATGCTCATGGACGGCAATGCCCATGTCGCCGAACATGCCGATGATGTCCTCGATCTGATCCGGATCCACCAGGTCATCAGGGAGATGATCGTTGACTTCGGCAAAAGTCAAGTAACCTTGTTCTTTCCCTTTTGAAATCAAAGACTTCAATAGGGTGCGCTGATCTTCGCTCATACGGCGTGTCAACCTTGAGGGCAGGGGGGCGTAGGTAAACGCCCTAGTATAGACCAATCGGGCATGGCTTTATCGAACATAGCGTCGAATCAACCTCCCCGGCGCGACAGCAGCAATCGAAGCTGCTCTTTTTCCGCTGCATCCAGTCCTTGGACGGCTGCCTTTTCCAGCAGTGTGTCAATCTGTCCGCGGGCTTGTTGCTGCAGGAGATGCCGACAGATGTCCCGGCATTCCCGGACCATGCCCTCTTCGGCGCGATCCGGTTGCCAAATGAGCAATTGACCGAATAATGGCTCCGCCGGGTGCTCCCGGAACCCTTCCAAGAGCCCTCCACCCGTTAGATGGGGGCTTGCCCTGGCAAGTTCAATGAGGGCGAGCAACCACTGCGCCTCGGTATCTCCGGCCTTCAGGAGCGGCATAAGCGAGGGATCGATCCACTGCGCAGCGGCCGGATGCGCAAGGATCAGCCCCATCAGCCGCTGCACTGGCGTTGGGTGAACGACAGTTGGTCGAGGCCGAGTCGGTGATGTCGGTGCCTTGCCCCCCTCCATCCGCTTTAAGTCGGCATGTTCCATGCCAGCCAGCCGCGCCAGGGTCTGCTCCAGCAACGCCCGAAACGCCCCTTGGGGAATGGCCCTCAGGGCGGGCCGGGCGCGCTCCAGCAATCGCGCGCGTCCTTCCAACGTATGAAGATCGGCCTGATCCCGCAAACGCTGAAGCAAGAAATCAGACAAGGGCTGCGCCTGCCCGGCGCGCGCCAAAAAAGCGCCCCGACCTTCGCTGCGCACCAACGAATCCGGATCCTCACCCTCCGGTAGAAACAGAAAGGCCACCTCCCGCCCGTCATGCATCTCGGGCAAGCTGGTTTGCAGGGCCCGTGCGGCGGCGTCCCGGCCTGCGCGATCTCCGTCGAAACAGAACACGACACGGGCCGTGTGGCGGAACAGCCGGCGCAAATGATCCGGCGTGGTGGCGGTTCCCAATGTGGCCACGGCATTGGCAATCCCGTGCTCCGCCAGCATCAGCACGTCCATGTACCCCTCCACCACCAGGATCCAGGGCAGCTCGCGCTGCGCTTGGCGCGCCTCATAAAGACCGTACAGTTCCCGTCCCTTGTGGAACAGTGGGGTCTCGGGCGAATTGAGGTATTTCGGCTGTCCCTGATCCAGGATGCGGCCGCCAAAGCCAATGACCCGCCCGCGGCTGTCGCGAATCGGGAAGATGATCCGATCCCGGAATCGGTCATACAGGCCATTGCCGTTGCCCTCGCGCGCCACGAGCAGCCCGGCTTCCAGCAGCAGCGGCCGGTGTTCCGGCGCGCGGCCGAGGTGTTGCAGCAGGCTATCCCAGCCCGCCGGTGCGTAGCCCAGACCGAAGGCGGCGGCGATCGCGCTGCCCAAACCGCGCTGCTTGAGGTAGTCGATGGCCTTGGGATGTTCGCCCAACTGCTGCCGGTAGAAGCGGGCCGCCGCTTCCAGCACGTCCAGCAGTTCCTTGTGGTGCGGAACGGGGCCTTCTCCGCCGGCCGGCAGCTCCAGTCCCACCTGGCCTGCCAGTTCCGCCACGGCATCGCGAAACTCCAGGCGCTCGAACGCCATCAGAAAACCGATGGCGTTGCCGTGGGCGCCACAGCCGAAACAGTGATAGAACTGCTTGTCCGCGCTGACGGTGAATGAGGGGGATTTTTCGTCGTGAAACGGGCAGCGGGCTGTGTGATCCTTGCCCGCCTTTTTGAGCGGCACGCGGCGGTCGATGAGCGCAACGAGATCGGTTCGCGCAACGACCTCATCAATGAAATCCTGAGGAATCGATCCGCTCATGACCGCCTTCCCGCGCCATGGGCCCGGGGCCGGAATGTGGAAAGGTTCAGGCTCCCAAACGACCTTTGACGCGCGCGCTGACGATGGCCATATCGGCGCGACCCTGAATGGCTGGTTTCAGGGCAGCCATGATCCGGCCCATGTCCTTGATGCTTGCCGCGCCAGTTTCCGCCAGCGCCCTCTCAATGAGGGCATCCAGCTCCGCCTCGGACAAGGGCTCGGGCAGATAGACCTGGAGCAGCGCAATCTCGGCCAATTCCTTGGCGGCGAGATCCGGCCGGTTGCCGGCCTCATATTGCGTCGCGGCTTCGCGACGCTGCTTGATCAGCTTTTCGACCACAGCCAAGACTTGCGCATCATCCAACACGATACGTTCATCGATTTCGCGCTGCTTGATCGCCGCAGAAAGCATGCGCAAGGTGATCAGGCCCAGCTTGTCGCCACCGCGCATGGCGGTCTTGATATCATTTTGCAAACGAAGCTTGAGGTCCATGCGCCGGTCTCCGGCTGCCAGACTCAATAAAGCCGGGTGTGGCGCTGCGTATCGCGCAGGATGCGCTTGGCGTGGCGCTTGACGGCAGCGGCCTTGCGGCGCTTGCGCTCCTGGGTGGGCTTTTCATAGAACTCGCGACGACGGACTTCCGTCAGCACGCCTGCTTTTTCGCAGGCACGCTTGAAGCGCCGCAGGGCGGCATCGAAGTATTCATTTTCCTTGATGCGAACGCTTGGCATGCAGTCTCACTCAAACCGGACGTGAATTTTGGTCACCAACCCGACAGGTACCCGTCAGGTAAGGCGCAAAATTCTATCCGCTTTGAATTACAATTGCCAACCCGTCCTCAACATGACCCCGGATTTTGAGATCACCATGCGGGTGCTCGGCATTGAATCTTCCTGTGACGAAACCGCTGTCGCCGTCTATGACGGCGCGCAGGGCCTGCTTGCCCATGCCTTGCACAGCCAGGTTGCCCTGCATGCGCCCCATGGGGGGGTGGTGCCGGAACTTGCCTCGCGTGACCATGTCCGCAAGCTGCTGCCGCTGGTCCGGGAGGTTCTCAATGAGGCCGGCGCCGCGCCGGAGTCCATTGATGGACTGGCCTATACGGCGGGCCCCGGCCTGGTGGGCGCACTGCTGGTGGGCGCCACCTTCGCCCAGTCCCTGGCGCTGGCCTGGAATCGACCCTGCGTTGGCGTGCATCACATGGAGGGCCATTTGCTGGCGCCATGGCTCGAGCCCCATGCGCCCCATTTTCCGGTGCTGGCGCTGCTGGTCTCGGGAGGGCATACCCTGCTGGTGGCAGTGGAAGGCGTGGGGAATTACCGCCTGCTCGGGGAATCCATTGACGACGCCGCTGGCGAGGCCTTCGACAAGGTGGCCAAACTGCTCGGTCTCCCCTATCCCGGCGGACCCGCCCTGGCGGCCCTGGCCGAGACCGGCGCACCGGATCGCTTTCACTTTCCACGGCCGATGCTGGACCGCCCGGGACTTGATTTCAGCTTCAGCGGCCTGAAAACGGCGGTCCTGTACGCGGCGCGCGAGGCGCAGGCCGAGGCGCCTCTGGATGATCGTCTGCGCGCGGATCTGGCGCGCGGATTCGAGGAGGCTGCCGTGGCCGTGCTGGCGGAGAAATGCCGACGTGCCCTAGCGCAGACCGGCCTGCGCCGACTGGTGGTGGCGGGCGGCGTGGGCGCCAACCGGCGTTTGCGGGCTGCACTGCTGCAGCTGGGTGCATCGCTTGGGGTCGAAGTATTTTATCCCCGGTCGGCGTTCTGTACCGACAACGGCGCCATGATTGCGCTGGCGGGATACCACCGCCTGCGGGTCGGCGAGCGGGGAGCAGGCGCCGTGCGCGCCCGTTGGCCCATCGACAGCTTACGGCCACCGGCCCAGCAGACCGGTTAGAATGGCGTCCGAACCCCTCTGGACGGAGCATTGGTGGATATCGTTTATCTGCGCGACCTGCGTATTCCCACGGTAATCGGCGTATTCGAATGGGAGCGCCGCGTGCGTCAGACCGTGGCGCTTGACTTGGATATGGCTGCCGACATCGCCCGCGCGGCCCAGAGTGACGATCTGGTCGATGCACTGGACTACAAGTCGGTGGCCAAGCGCTTGATCACCTTCGTGGAGGAAAGCCGTTTCCAACTGGTTGAAACTCTGGCCGAGCGGGTGGCGCAACTGGTCCTGACCGAGTTCGACGTGGCCTGGGTGCGGGTGCGGATCAACAAGACCGGTGCGGTGCGCGGTGCCCGCGATGTGGGCGTGATCATCGAGCGCGACAGACACACGGCGGCACCTGAATCGGGGCCGGATGGCGGTGGCTGAAGTCTTTGTAAGCCTGGGCAGCAACATCGCGCCGCGCCGCAATCTTGCTGCGGCCCTGCCGCTGCTGGACGCCCGTCTCGGCCCTCTGCGGGTTTCGCCGGTCTATGAAGGCCCTGCGGTCGGTTTCGAGGGCGATCCTTTCCTTAATCTGGTGGTCGGTTTTTCCACCCCGGACGATCTCGCCGCAGTGCTCGATTTTCTGCGCGGCATCGAGCACGATTTCGGGCGCCGCCGCGGGGAGGCCAGATTCGCGCCGCGCAGCCTGGACCTGGACATCATCCTGTTCGGCGATCAGGTCGGCGAGGTGGCGGGGCTGCGGCTCCCGCGCGCCGACATCCTGCGTTATGCCTTTGTCCTCAAGCCGCTGGCCGATCTGGCGCCTGATGCCACCCATCCCGAGCTGGGTCAGACTTACCGCGAACTGTGGGAAAGCCTGCAACCTGGGCCGGGCTTGACCGAAGTCGCACCCCTGGAATGGGTGCGCCTCATTCCCGCTCAGGGAAGGAACTGAATCCATGTGTGGCATCGTCGGCGCCATCGCGCAGCGCAATGTAACGCCCATCCTGCTGGAGGGTCTGCGGCGCCTGGAATACCGTGGCTATGACTCGGCTGGCGTGGTGATTCTGGGCGCTCAGGGCCTCCAGCGGGTGCGCACCGTGGGCAAGGTCGAGATGCTGGCCCAGGCGCTGGAAATACATCCGCTGGAAGGGCCGTTGGGTTTGGCTCACACCCGCTGGGCCACCCACGGCGCGCCGAGCGAGCGCAACGCGCACCCCCATATTGCCGCCGACCGCGTGGCGGTGGTGCATAACGGCATTATCGAAAATCATGCCGAACTGCGCGCTGAGCTGCTGGCGCGCGGCGATCCGATCGAATCGGATACCGATACCGAACTGATCGCCCACCTGATCCACCATGCCCTCGACGACAGCGCCGACTTGCTCACAGCGGTGCGAGCCTGCCTCGCACGTCTGCGCGGCGCCTACGCCATCGCAGTGATCGATCTTGCCGCGCCCGACCGGCTGGTGGTGGCGCGGTCGGGAAGTCCCTTGGTGATCGGCGTGGGTATCGGGGAGCACTTCGTGGCCTCCGACAGCGCTGCCCTGTTGCCGGTCACGCAGCAGTTCCGCTATTTGGAGGAAGGGGATGTCGCCGAGATCTGGCGCACTGGCGTGCGGGTGCTGGATCGATCGGGCCAACCCGTGGAGCGTCCCCTGCTCCGTTCCCGCCTGGCCGATGAAACCCTCGACCGCGGCGCCTATCGCCATTTCATGCTCAAGGAGATCCACGAACAACCCCGGGTGCTGGCCGAAACCCTGGAAGGCCGGTTGACGGCGGATCGGGTGTTGCCGGAGATGTTCGGTCCGGATGCCGAAACGCTGTTCAGTCAGGTGCGCGCGGTCCATCTGGTGGCTTGTGGCACCAGCTATCACGCCGCGCTGGTAGCGCGCTACTGGATCGAGGCCCTGACCGGTATTCCGGCGGTGGCGGAAATCGCCAGTGAATTCCGCTATCGCCAGCCGGCCGTGCCCGCCGATACCCTGCTGGTCACCCTGTCCCAGTCGGGCGAGACTGCCGATACCCTGGCCGCACTGCGAGCCAGTCGGGAACGGCCCTACCTGTCGCGTCTGGCCATCTGCAACGTGCCGGAAAGCTCGCTGGTGCGGGAATCGGATCGCGTGTTGATGACCCGCGCCGGGGTGGAAGTCGGGGTCGCCTCCACCAAGGCGTTCACCACCCAGTTGGTGGCCTTGATGCTGCTTACCATCTGCATCGGCCAGGCCCAATCGCTGGCGCCGGAGGAGGTTGCCCGCATCGTGACCGATCTGCGCAGCCTGCCCCAGCAGGTGGAGCGCGTGCTGGCCCTGGAGCCGGCTGTCGCCGCCCTGGCCCCGCGGCTGGTGCATCGCGATCACGCCCTGTTTCTGGGGCGTGGGGTGGAATATCCCATTGCTCTGGAAGGCGCCCTCAAGCTCAAGGAAATTTCCTATATCCACGCCGAGGGCTATGCGGCCGGCGAACTCAAGCATGGCCCCCTGGCACTGGTGAGCGAGGATATGCCGGTGGTGGCGTTGGCGCCGCACAATGCCCTGCTGGAAAAGCTGCTCTCCAATCTGCAGGAAGTGCGTGCGCGGGGCGGAGAGTTGCTGGTGTTCACCGGCGAGGGGATTGACCTGCCGGATGAAGAGAGCGTGGCCGTGCTGTCCCTGCCGGTTCCCTGGTCGGCGCTGTCGCCGGTGGTATTCACAGTGCCCCTGCAACTGCTCGCCTATCACGTCGCGGTTCTCAAGGGCACCGATGTCGACCGGCCACGCAATCTCGCGAAATCCGTCACGGTCGAATAACAAGCCCATGGGCTGCTGCCGGCATCCATGTTCATGACAAAACGCGCGCAGTCAATTTTCTTTCATCGCTTTACAGAAGGGGTGTTTTGGCTGCGAATCGGCTTGAATGATCGTTGTTAGGGCTCCATTTCAATCTGCGATCAGGAGGATTAGCACATGATTGGATTTCGCTTTGGCAGTGGCTGGCGCCGTGGTGCATGGGCTGTTTTATTTTGTGCCCCTCTATCGGCTCATGCGGAGGATCATTGGCTGACGCAACCAGCGCTCAATCCCTTGGAGGCGGGGAGCGTCTATGCCAAATTTGGCGTCAGCCGATTCGATCCGGATTCCAGTTCCGGACCCTTGACCTTTGATCGAGATACCGATGTTCCGATTCTCGGCACCGTGCTGCCCGCTGGACCGGTGGCGGGCTCGCGCATCGGCGTCTCACCCGATGAGATCGCAACGATTACGCTGGGCTACATGCTCACGCCCCACTTCGCGATTGAAACGGCGCTTGGCCTGCCCACCCTCAAGTTCGACAATACCGGCCAGGGCAGTCTGCCGGAGAAGCCGCTGGTGCGCGTGCGAATCCCGCGCCTGAGCAATGTCCAGGTGGGTCCACTGGATGGGAAAATTGCCGATGTTACAGCGGCGCCCTTGAACCTGAAATTCATCTACCAGCCTTTCCCCAATCATCGCATGCGGCCTTACATTGGCGCGGGCGCCACCTACACCATTACCTATAACGAACGCTTGGTAGACCCCAGCCTGTGGACCAGTCGCACGGATCCGGGCACAGCACCGGATCTGGAGGTGAGCGATGAGTGGGGTAGCATCCTCCAGGCCGGTATCGACGTGGACCTGACCAAGAAATGGTTTCTGGGGTTTGATGTGATGCGGGTAGACCTCGATTTTGACAACCGCATCACCAACGTGGTGACCGACGGCGGCGTGGTCGGCAATGTCCAGGCTTCCGATGCACGGGTCAAGGTCGAGGCCGATCCGTATATCTATACCCTGAGCCTGGGGCGGGTGTTCTGAACCATTGGGCGAGGGGCGCTTGGTGCCGCGCGCAGGGCGTATGCGGCGCCGCCTGACTACGGTGCCAACCGACGCGCTATTAGGCTGACTGCACAGGTGAAGTGCGCGGATGGTGACTTGTCCGTTGCATCAGCGGCTGGTCAGGTAGACATCGAAGCGGGTCTGGCCGAGGCGGATGGCGTGGCTGGGTGATGGGCCTGGTAACGGCGGGGCGCCGGCAGGACGTTTGACCACCACCCGGCCGCGGGCGGCGCGGCAGGCGGCGGCAAGGAGCCGGAAATCCGGTGGATCATCGCCCAGCAGCCGCCGCAGATACTGCATCTCCCGCCCCGGCAGCGCGCTGCTGCGATGGGGCGGGTACATGGGGTCCAGATACACCACCTGGGGATGTGCGGTAGCCGGCAAGTGATCGAGACAAACCACTGCCTCGCGATGCAACACCCGCATGCGCTGGCAGACGGGACCCGCAGAAGCATCCGCGCGCCCTCGCGCCACGCCATCCGCCAGCAGCCAGGCCAGCACAGGCGAGCGTTCCAACAAGGTGACCTGCCAGCCCAGGTGGGCCAGGATGAAGGCGTCCTTGCCGAGTCCGCCAGTGGCGTCGATCAACGTCGGCGCATCCGCCGGATCGGGCTTGCCGGCCGCACGCCCCAGCCCCTGGTGGCGATCCCCGCCGCGCGCGCGGCGGTAAGTCAGCGCGCCAGAGGCGAAATCCACCCGCAACGGCGCCAAGGCGCCCTGCACATCCTGCAATGACCAGCCAGCGGCGTCGCAGGCAAGCAGCAGCCCTCCAGGCAGGGGGGTATCTGGGTGCAAGCGGGTAGGTGCCGCGGTGGCGCAAGAGGCGTCATGCATGCCTGGCATTTTACCGGACCCGCCGGACGACTATGCTGGGGGCATTGCCGCGGCAGTCCGGTCGCGGCCATTCACACACAGGGAGGAGTGACATGATGTATCGCATCGGCTCGCGCGCGGTGGTTTGCCACGGCGAGAATTTCATTGCCGAGACGGCCGTGTTGATTGGTTCGGTGGTGCTGGAGCGGGGCGCCAGCGTGTGGTTCAACACCGTGCTGCGCGGGGACAACGAGCTGATCACCATCGGCGAGAACAGCAACGTGCAGGACGGCGCCGTGCTGCACACCGACCCGGGCGTCAAGCTCACCATCGGGAAGAACGTGACCGTGGGTCATCAGGTGATGCTGCACGGCTGCACCATCGGGGACAACAGCCTGATCGGCATCAATGCCGTGATTCTCAATCGCGCCGTGATCGGCAAGAACTGCCTGATCGGCGCCAATACTTTGATCACCGAGAACAAGCAGATTCCTGACGGTTCGATGGTAATGGGCTCGCCCGGCAAGGTGGTGCGCCCGCTTTCGCCGCCGGAGATCCAGATGCTGGCCCTGAGTGCCCAGCACTATGTGCAGAACGCCAAGCGCTATCGCACCGAGCTGGCTCCTCAGGAAGTGCCGCTCAGCGATTAATGGCGCGCTTGGACAGCTTGCGCTGCAGGGTGCGGCGGTGCATGTTCAGGCTGCGCGCCGCCGCCGAAATGTTGCCGCCGTGCTCGGCCAGCACGCGATGGATGTGCTCCCATTCCAGCCGCCGGACCGAGAGTCGCTCGGGTTCGGAGGGTGCGTTTGGTGTGGCTTCTTCTCCGGGTGCGTGAGCAAAGGCACGTACGATGGCATCGGCTTCCACTGGCTTGGGCAGATAGTAGGCGGCGCCCAGCTTGATGGCATCGATCGCGGTGGTGATGCTGGCATAGCCGGTCAGCACCACGATGCGGATGGCCGGGTTGATCGCCCGCAGCGGTTCGATCAGATCGAGGCCCGATTCCCCTTCCAGCAGGCGCAGGTCGAGCACGGCGTGGCTCGGCGGATGGGCGCGCGCCAGTTGCAGCGCCTGCATTCCCGCACGCGCCCAATGCACCGTGAAGCCGCGCCGCGTCAGGGCGCGGGCCATCACGGGCCCGAACGCCTCATCGTCATCGACCAGCAGCAGGCTGGATTCCACGGTCGTCTGGGACGGCATCTTTCGATTCCCTTGCAACAGTCGAGGTCAGGATGGGCAGCGTCACCTGCGCGCAGCTCCCCCGTCCCTGACCAAATTCCAGCGTCAATTCCCCGCCCATGCGCCGGATTACATTCTGGGCCAGAAACAGCCCCAGGCCATGACCGCTGGCCTTGTCGCTGACGCCCATCTGGCCCAGGCGCGGCGCCAGGTGGGCGGCCACTCCCGGACCTTCATCACGTACCGATAGCATGAGACGTGCGGCATCCCAATCGACACCGATCGCGATGGGGCGGTCGCTGGCGTCGGCCGCATTGTTGAGCAGGCTGAGCAGGGACTGGATCAGCGTCTCGTCCACCACCAATTGGGGCGCGGGCCGGGGTCTCACCCAATCAATCCGCACCGCATGACCCGGACGCAACAGGCTGAATCGCGCCAAGGTCTGGCGCAGCAATTGATCGGCTGTTTGCACGCCAGCCCCCTCACCCCGTGGCTCGCCGCCTGCGGTAAGGACCCGTCCCAGGCTTTCCCGGCAGCGGTCCACCTGGCTCTTGAGCAGCGTCAGATCATCCTGGATCGCAGGATCGGCGGGGCAACGTTCGCGTAACTCCTCCACCAACAGGGTCATGGTCGACAAGGGCGTGCCCAGTTCATGGGCGGCGCCGGCGGCCAGTGCCCCCAGGGCCACGATTTGCTGATCACGCAAGGCGCCTTCGCGGGCGCGGGCCAGGCCTTCTTCCCGCTCGCGCAATTCATCGGCCATGGCGGCCACGAAGAACGCCATTACCCCCGCCGCGAGCACGAAGCTGCCCCACATGCCCACCAGATGCAGATTGAAACTGTCGTGAGCCATCCCCGGCGCGTGGGGGAGGGGGATATTCCAGAACATCACGGCGGTGTAGCAGGCCACCGAGACCAGAGCGAGTGAACCCGTATCGCGCGCCGGCAGGGTGGACGCCGCCACCGCCAGCGGCAAAAGATACAGGGATGCAAAGGGGTTGGCATGGCCCCCCGTGACATAGAGCAGGGCGGTCAGCCCCGCGATATCAACCAATAAATGGCGCAGGAAACGCGCCCGAGTCACCGACTCGGCGTGCCGCGTGAATTGCCAGGCGCTCAGGTTGTCGCCCGCCATGAGCAGCAGGACGGCCAACGGCAGCGCCACAGGCACGGCCAGTCCGACGAGGAGTTGGGTGACCCCAACCACCCCCGCCAACCCGCCGATGGCGGTACCGCGCAGCAACACCAGTCGACGCAGGTTGTTGACCGGCAGTGGCCCGCTCATCTTGTTGGGCACGCTATTCAATGTCATGACCTGGATTATACGGCGCCCCCTTGCGGTGGGGCTGCGACAAATTGCCGCAGCCTGGACGGTGCTCGGCGGTGCACGAGACGGAGCGTTGCCGGCCGGGTAATGAAGAGGAAATGCGTCATCGTCGTGCGGAGGCGCTTGGGCGGGAGAGAACGGGGTGGCACCATGGCAAGAGCGCGATGATGCGATGAAGCTGCGGTGGCTTCAGGGCAGGGTGATGGGCAGGCCCCGATGGGCGGCGGGGCGCTGCAGACCGTCCTCGACTTGGGTGCGGGTGGCTGCGTCAGTGAGGTGTTCGATGAGGAAGAGAGCGAAATCCATGGCGGTACCGGGTCCGCGCGAGGTGATGATCGGCCCGTCCACGACAACAGTGGCCGAAGTGTCGAGCGCGAGGCCCGGAACGTCCAGAGGTTCGAGAAAACCGGGATAGGCAGTCGCCCGCCGGCCATCCAGCAAGCCCTGTTGCGCCAGCACGCTCGGCGCCGCGCAGATGGCTGCCACCTGCCGTCCCTGGGCAATCTGGCGGGTCAGCAACACCGCAAGGCGTGGATCTTGTCCCAGTCGCCGGGCGCCCTCGGCCCCGCCGGGAAGAACGATCAGATCAAATGACGCCTCAACCACCGTGTCCAGGGTGGTGTCCGGCAACAGCCGGACACCCCGGCTGGCGAGGACCGGACCCGCTTCCAAGCCCGCCACCGTGACCTCGATCCCTGCGCGTCGCAGCAGATCGACGATGGTGACGGCTTCCATTTCCTTGCATCCCGTGGCCAGCGGCACCAGTACGCGCGGTGGCATGGCGTCTCCCGCGCTCAGCGCCGCGACTGCACCAGGGTCATGCCCTTGAGCAGGTTGAGCGATTCATAGAGCTGATAGTCCGTGGCCACCAGGTCCCCATCCTTTTCTTCCGGCGCGGTCGGCGTGGCTACGGGGGCGGCCTTGCCTTCAGGCGCCAGGCGACCGCTGAGATCAGATTCGCGCAATAGCCCCGCCGGCGCATCCACCTTGCTGACCTTGACGGCCTGCAAGGCAATGTCGGGGTCGATGCCCTCGGCCTGGATTGAACGGCCTCCTGGCGTGTAGTAGCGGGCCGTGGTGAGCTTGATGGCATCGCCACTGGGCAGGGGCAGCACGGTCTGAACCGAGCCCTTACCGAAGGTGCGGGTTCCCACGACCAGGGCGCGTTTGTTGTCCTGCAGTGCGCCGGCCACGATCTCCGAGGCCGAGGCGGACCCGCCATTCACCAGAACGACCATGGGTGCACCACGCAGGCTGTCACCTGGCTTGGATGGGAAATCCTGGCGGCTGGCTTTTTCCCGCCCCTGGGTATAGACCACCAGTCCCGAATTCTGGAAGACGTCAGTGACCTCCACTGCTGCCGTGAGCAAGCCGCCGGGATTGTTGCGCAGGTCCAGCACCAGGCCGCGCAGGGGGGCTTTGTTTTCGGCGACCAGTTTGCTCAGCGCGTCTTCCAGATCCTTCCCCGCATCGTTGCGGAATTGGGTGATGCGGACATAGCCATAGCCCGGCTCCAGCAACCGCCGCTTGACGCTCTGGACATTGATGACATCGCGGGTCAGGGTCACCACGAACGGCGCATCCTGTTTTTCACGCAGGATGGTGAGGCGGATCTGGCTGCCGGGCTCGCCGCGCATGCGGTTCACGGCATCGGTCAGGCTCAGGCCTTTGACCTGGGTGTCGTCGAGTTTGATGATGAGGTCGCCAGGCTGCAGGCCGGCGCGGGCGGCGGGCGTATCGTCGATGGGAGTAACCACCTTGACGAAGCCATCTTCCATTTGCACCTCTATGCCCAGGCCGCCGAAACGGCCGCTGGTATTGATCTGCATTTCCTTGAACTCGGACGCATCCAGATAGGACGAGTGCGGGTCGAGACCCGATAGCATGCCACGGATGGCATTTTGCATCAGCGCGCTCTCATCCACCGGTTCGACGTATTCCAGCTTGACCCGCTCGAGGATCTCGACAAAGTTGCGAATATCGTCCAGCGGGACTTTCTGGCTACTGGCCCGGTCGGCCAGTACCGCTTGACCGACGCCGAGACCCAGGCCCAGGAGCAGGCCCATCAGGAGGAACCACCCGCCGCGTCCTTTGGAATTCATCGTTTGCCCTTGTGATTGGAAAGCTGTCTAGATCGCGCGCCCCAGATTTCGGGCCGCTAAAGCCGAAGCGATCGGCGCGATGCTTTAATCAATACTATAACGCTTTTCATGGCCAGCAATGTGCAACCGAATAATTTCTTTCACTTGCGGTTTGCGGCCAGCCAGCGCTCCGGATTGACGGGATTCCCCCCATGGCGAATCTCGAAATACAGCGCCGGGGTCGCACGGCCACCGCTGGTTCCAACGCGCCCCAGTACCTCACCGGCGCGCACTCGTTCGCCGGGACGGCGGAACAGGGTCTGATTGTGGCCATAGAGGCTCAGAAAACCGCCGCCATGATCCACGATCCCCACCAGGCCGTAATGGGGCATCCAGGCGGTAAACAGCACTTCGCCATCCGCCACGGCATGCACCTGTGCGCCTTCCGGCGCGCCGATCAGGAGTCCCTGCCATTGCATACGGCCTTCTTGGCGTTCGGTCCCGAAACGTGCCTTGATCACGCCCTGGACCGGCCAGCCCATACGACCCTTCAGACGGCGGAAAGAACCTCTGGGGAAGGTAGAGGAGGCTGCGGAGGTAAGGACTTCTTTTGAAGGGCGGGGCTTTAGGGCAGTCTCAACTGCGGGTAAATCGACTATGACCTTTTCCAGGCGTGCGCGATCCGACTGCAGTTGTTCAATGGCTTCGCCTCGGCTGGCCAAGGTGTCGGCCAGGCGTTTTACCGCCCGCTCGCGCTCGGCCCGTGCTTGTCGCAGGCTTTCGGTCGCCGTAATCTGCTCCGTCAGCAACCGGGTGGTTGTTTCCTGTTGTTCACGTGCAGACGCGCGCAGGCGCGCGAGTTCAGTGAGTTGGTCACGGGCAGCGTCGATCTGATCGATCTGGGACTGCTGAAGGTATTGCAGGTAGGTCAGCCAACGGCCGGTGCGTGCGGGGTCGGTGGGGCTGAGGAATACCTTGAGCCAGGGATCGTCCCCCATCGCCTGCCGCGCGCGGAGTTGGGCCGACAAGATGGCGCGGCTGTGCCGCAACTGGATTTCCTGCTTGTGGATAGCGGTTTGGGTCGCAGCCAGTCGTTGCGCCCCGGCCGCTAGATCATTCTGCAAGGCATTGGTTTTACGGGCGGCATCCGCCAAGGCTTGTTCCGCCCGCTTGAGGGCCGCCACGGCGCGGCCGTGGATGGTGCGGTCCTTGTCGATCTGGCGCTCAAGTGTGGCAATCCGGTTTTCGATGCGTGCCAGCCGAGCCTCGTCCTTTTCAGCCAGGGCATTGAAGGGGAGGTACAGCAAGGCAGCAATGCCCATTAGCGCCATCCAACCACGCCAGATGTGTGGGCTGGAGGTGCCAAGGCTATAATGGTGCGCTTGTTGCTCCCCGCGGGGGCCCTTTCGACCTGTCATACCGGATTACCCGAATGTCCATCATGCCGTTTGTCGTTGCTCATCCCTACCTCTTCGGGGCCCTTGGGATCGTACTGATTCTCATCGTGGTGATGGAAGTGCAGCGGGCTCGACGCCGGGGAGGCGGGGTCGATGCTGCCACCGCAGTTCACTTGATCAATCGCGAGGACGCCTGGGTGCTGGACGTGCGCGATGTGGCTGCATTCAAACAGGGGCACATCATCGAGGCCAGAAATATACCGGAAGCGCGGCTGGATGAGTCACTGCCTTCCCTGGAGCCGCATAAGGAGCGCCCGGTGATCGTCTGTTGCGAGGAGGGCAACCGTGCGGTGTCGGTGGTCGAACGGCTCGCCCGCGCCGGTTTTGCCAGGCCGTTGCTCCTGCGCGGCGGGCTGCGCGCATGGCGGGAGGCCGAACTCCCCCTGGAAAAACGCTGAACCGGTCATGAAGGTGGAACTGTTCACCTTGGCTTGGTGTCCGTTTTGCATCCGGGCCCGTGCATTATTGGACCGTTACAACGTGGCTTATGAGGAAATTCCGGTGGACCGGGACCCTGTGCGTCGCAGCGAGGTGCGGACCCGCAGTGGCCGCCACACCTTGCCGCAACTGTTTGTCGATGGTCGCCATGTGGGCGATTGTGAGGAAATGCTGGCCTTGGAGCGCGCCGGACGGCTGCGGGCGATTCTTGGCCTCTGACTGGTCATCCTCATGGACCAGCCTGTTTTGATCTGACCCTTAAGGAGCCGCTTCAATGGAGCAACCCATGCAAGACAGCAATACCCAGCGCCAGCTTCAGATTCTCAAGGTTTACCTGAAGGATGCGTCTTTCGAATTGCCCATGGGCGCCACGCTGTTCGGTCTCAACGTCCAGCCGGTCATGAAGGTGGACATGGACCACAGCGCCACCCAGTTGACTGCCGACCAATACGAGGCGGTGTTGCGGGTATCAGTCACTGCCCAGATCGAGGGCAAGACGGCATTCATGGTGGAAGTTCATCAGGGAGGGCTGTTCCTGGTCCAAGGGCTCAACACCATGGAGCTCGATGCCGTGAGCAACGCCTTTTTCCCCAATGCCCTGTTCCCCTATGCCCGCGAGGCGGTTTCCGACCTTGTGGCCAAAGGCGGGCTGCCACAACTGCTGCTGGCGCCGGTGAATTTCGATCTGCTCTATGCCCAGCGCCTGCAACAGCGCCAGGCCAGCGCCGTGAAATCCAAGGCCTGAGACGATCCGCGCGATATGCAGACAGCGCCGCGCCAACAAGCCATTGCCGTCTTGGGGGCGGGATCCTGGGGAACCGCCCTGGCCATCCACTTGGCGCAGGCGGGGCACCACATCACCCTGTGGGCACATCGTCCCGAGCATGCAGCCCAACTGCTTGCCGCCGGCCGCAATGCCCGCTACTTGCCGGATGCGGCCTTCCCCGTTGGCCTCTCGGTGCAGTCGGATCTTGCCACTGCGGTTGCTGGAATCAACACGATATTAGTCGTTGTCCCCAGCCATGCCCTACGCAGCGTCCTGACCATCCTGAAGCCGTGCATTGTGCCGGGCACGCGCATCATCTGGGCCACCAAGGGACTGGAGCTGGGTACGGCCTGCC
>JBAUIG010000116.1:0-6592 GCA_049682735.1 Candidatus Macondimonas sp.
GATCCCGATCTCTACCAGTTGATGCTGGCCACCACCGCCGCGTCCGATCCTTCCCTGGAGCCCCTCCTTGACCGGCTTCGCCGGGGCCTGCCGAATCGATCCTGAGCCTTCGCGCCGCCTCGCCGTCCTGCTCGGGGTCGGCTATGGCGGCGCCCTCCTGCTGGCTACAACTGGACTCACGGGCCTGCTGCGCGTGCTGTGTTTGACGGGAATCCTCTGTTCTGCGGCATGGGCCTGCTGGCGCCATTTCGGCCCCGGTCGCATCGTGCATGCCGAACAACTGGAGGCCGGGCGCTGGCAGCTGCGGCGTGCCGATGGCTGGGAAGGGGAAGCGCGATTGCTGCCCTCCAGCCTGGTCACGCCAGCGCTGATGGTGCTCAATTTCCGCTTTTCAGGTGTCTGGCAACCGTGGCGACGAGGGCAGTCGCTGTGCCTGCTACCGGACAGCCTGGATCCGGACAGCGCCCGACGCTTGCGGGTTTTCCTGCGTTTTCAGTGAGCCGGCATCGGCTGCTTCTGCCGATGGCGGTATGCCTCCGTTGATGCCGTTCGCTTTGACCTGCTCAATCGAACGCACGTTTTCTGACTGAAACGCCGCGAAAGCATTTTTTTGGCGGGCCAAGTTCTTCCAGCAGTACCGCCTATTCTTCCGCTACCACGCCCCGAGCAAGGTGATCGTCTCCGCCTGGGTGAATGACGAAGACTCCAAACGCGCCTTTGAGCGCAGCGCGACGCCGGTCGGGTGTTCCGCAAGATGCTGAAAGCGGGCATCCGCCTGATGACTGGGATCGGCTCCACATCCACTGCCGTGCTGATCAAGCGTGCCGCGCTCGGACCAGCACTCGGAAATGCTGTTTGAGCGTGTTGCGGCTGGCCCCGGCCAGCTTGATGGCCTCGCCGATGGTGACGCGAGCATGCTCACGGGTGAACTAGACGATGGCGTAGTCGGCAGCGGCAGTGAGATCGCACAGCGAGAAGGCCTGCAGCACTTGACGGTCAACGAGTTGCTGCGTCTGACGCTTGCTGGAGCCTGCCATCAACTAGGCCATCCTGGCCGGACAGCAGCCCCGATGCATGGGTCTGCTGTAGTTCCAGCGGAACCCACTGCCGACCGACTGGGTTGGTCAACGGGAGGTGTTGGCGCCTGACCGGGTTACGAGCCCTCGATCACCCGTGCCACGTCACCATGGCATTCGGCGCACTTGCCCACCAGCAGCAAGTCGCCGCCTTGATGGCGCCGCTGAAGTTGATGATCGTAGTTTCATGACGGCACTGCCCGCACCAGACGTTGGACAGCAGCCGCTGGCGGATATCGGTAGGGATCGACTCCCAGCGCTGGCGCGCCGGTGGGGTGAAGTTGAGGAATGATTCAACGCCCATGGCTCATTCCTCGAACAGTTCGGAGTGCGTACCCGCACGCACAAAGATGATGGTGTTGCCCTCCAGTCGGTAGATCAGCAAGAAGTCTCCGCCGATGTGACATTCGCGGTGGTCGGCCCAATCACCCTTCAGCGGGTGATCAAACCATTCAGGTCCCAGCGGGGCATCATTGCCGATAAGCGACAGCATCGCCTCTTTCAGCCGATTCAGGTCGTAGCGGCCTGATCGCGAGAGGCGTCCCAGTCTTTGAGGAAGGTCTTGGTGTAATCGCACGCCCTGGGAGGTTTGGCCCGCTTACTGCTGGCGGGCTTTTTCGAGGTCATCGACCAGGGCGTCAGCAGAGTCAAAACGGGCGGCGCGCGCCTTGGTCATTGCGCGGGCTTCTTCCATCGCCGCGCGGGTCTGGGCGTTGGGCACCTTCAACTCCAGCGGGAAAGCCTGGTCGCTCACCACGCGCTTGAGCAGGATGCGCACAGCATCTGACACAGACAGCCCCATGGCTGCCAGTGCCTCGCTGGCTTGCGTCTTGATTTCATCGTCCACCCGGACGTGCAACATCGTGGAATGGGCCATGATCAGATCCTCGGTTTTCGCAATTATGTATCTCGATTGCGATACGGTCAAGCAGTCACTGGGTGATGCTCTGGTGGCGTTCGAGGAGTGACCGGCGGCCTTGGTTGGCGAGGAACCGCGCGCATAAATATGGGCTGATGGATTTCCGTTGGATTACGCCGAACTCTACTGTACAGCCGCCACCACTTCCTACCGGCTGGGGAGACTTCCAGATAAAGCCCGCGTCCATTAAACAGTTTGATGGTCTTCTCGCCGGGCTTGGTGTTACGGATGGCGGTAGCGGTCAGCGGCATGGGCGCGACACCCTGTAGGAGCAACTCGTTTGCCTCCAATGTTGCCCCAAGTGTCAATGAACAGTGTCGCCCCTTGCGGGACACAAAGGCAATAAAAAAACCCGCTGTTGAGCGGGTTCCAAGATGTTTCTGGACGTTATTGGAAGTGGAAATGGTGGAGGCGGCGGGAATCGAACCCGCGTCCGCAAGCCCTCTGCCGTTGGCTCTACATGCTTGTCCCAGTCTATTGTTTTAACCGGCTGCTACCCGACGGGCAGGGAAAACAGACGGCGATCCCGGCTGGTTTTAGCGGTTCGACCCCGGGCAGGTGAGACCGCGATTCTGTGAGAGATGACGCCTGGAACCCGAGCGCACAGACACGGCCCCGGTCAGACGGCACCCTACCGGTGTTTAGGCGGCGAGTGCGTAGTTGTCGTCGTTGGCAACTATTTTTTTTGCAGTGTGATTTACGAGGGTCACTGCACCTCGGCATGCACCTCGGGTTTCGCGACCCACGTCGAAACCAGGTCGCCCCCTTGTGTTGTCAGGTCAGACCAGTGTACCTGAGGCGAAGTTCCCTGTCAGCGTGCGTGTTTCATCAGACGGCCCTTTTCGCGCGCCCAGTCGCGATCGCGCTCGTTGGCGCGCTTGTCGTGGGCCTGTTTGCCCTTGGCCAGCCCGAGTTCCACCTTGCAGCGCCCTTCCTTCCAGTACATCGACAGGGCGAGGATGGTATAGCCCTTGCGTTCCACCGCGCCGATCAGGCCGTCGAGTTCGTGCCGGTGCAGCAGCAGCTTGCGCGTGCGCTGGGCTTCGGGGACGAAATGCGTGGACACCGTTGACAGGGGATTGATCAATGTCCCCAGCAGCCAGGCTTCGTTGTTGCGGATGATGACGTAGCTGTCCACCAGTTGCACCCGCCCTGCGCGCAGGCTTTTCGCCTCCCAGCCCTCCAGGACGATGCCGGCTTCAAAGCGTTCTTCGATGAAGAAGTCGTGTCGGGCTTTTTTATTGACGGCGATGGTGGAACCCGTACCATGGCCGCTTGAGGGGTGCTTGGACATTTGCGGCCGATTATAGAGCAAGCCCGCATTGCACGCAGAACGGCCGGAAGCTTGAAGACGGGAACTGGCGATGCAGGATCAGGCGGCCGAAGTGGCGGTGACAGTGGTGTATGCGCTTCCCGAACGGGTGTGGCGCGTGGCGGTCAGCCTGCCGGCCGGGTCCAGTGTGCGGGAAGCGGTGCGGGCGAGCGGGCTGGCGGCCTTGCTCGATGAGCCGGGGCTTTTGTCGGCGCCGGTGGGGGTCTTTGGTGAGTTGCGGGATCCGGACAGCCCGGTGATAACGGGTGATCGGGTGGAGATCTATCGTCCGCTGCCGGTCGATCCCAAGCAGGAACGCCGCCGACGCGCGGAGCAGGCCAGGGCGCAGGCCAAGCGTTGACGCCGTGGGAAAACCCTCCCCCGCCGCGCCCCATGCGGCATGATTTCCTGAGCGCAAGCCACGATGAAAAAGCGGCGTTCACGTCAGGGCGCGACGGGCCACTGGAACCGCGACGGCAGGGGCGCGGCGGGCAATTCCAGGCGCTCTTCGGCGATCGGCGTCCTGGAAAGCCGCTCCAGCTTGACCTCTTTGCCATAGCGCAGCAGCGCCAAGCCGCCATCCCGCTCCAGCTCGGGCGGCAGATCGAGCGACCCCATGCCCAGCAAGCGACCATAGCGGCGCAAATACCCCAGCAGCGTCCGTTGCACCCGCTGCATGTCGGGATCGTTGGCCAGAACCACGGTTTCCGCAACTTGCGTCCCGTCGGGAAGCTGGCCGGTGGCGTTGTAGACCGTGCCGGCGACCCCCGCGACCCGTTCCTGCGCTCCGGTCGTTCCCGCCAGCCGGAAAGACACCGGCCCCAGCGGCCCCGCCTCGGCCAACAGCGATTGCAACAAGGGACCGAAGGGGCCTTGCTGGGCGTCCTCCAGATCAACAACCTGCCACACGCCATTCAGCCAGCGCACCCAATAGCCACGCCCCTCGCGGAACAACAGCACCTGGCCGTTCCAGCTCAGGCGCAGGGTCTGGTCGTCGCGGGATTCCACGGTCAGCGGCTGACCGTCTTCCAGGCGCCAAACCTGGGTCATGTCCGCCTGCGCCGCCAGGGTCCAGCCCCCCAGCAGCAGGAACAGGGCCGTCCGCAGTCCGTTCTTACAGGCTTTTCGCGCCGCCGGCGTGAATGGGTTAGTCTTCGCCATTTGCTGCATTCCTTCTGTCCGTTGATCCCATGACCGTACCCGAAAACCTGTGACTGCTGCGCCTGTCCGCTTTGGGCGACGTCACCCACCTGCTGCCCATCAACCATACCCTGCGCCGCCACTGGCCGCAGACCCGGCTGACCTGGGTCATCGGCAAGCTGGAAGCCCGGCTGGTGGGGGATTTGCCGGGGGTGGAATTCATCGTTTTCGATAAGCATGCCGGCTGGCGCGGTTATCGCGACCTGCACCGGCAACTGGCCGGGCGCCGCTTCGACCAGGCGCTGATCATGCAGGTCGCGCTGCGGGCCAATCTCGCCAGCCTGGCAATCCGCGCCCCGGTCCGCATCGGCTTTGATCGCGCCCGCGCCAAGGAAGGGCATCGATTGTTCATCAATCGCCGCATCGCGGCCTGCCCCGGTCAACATGTCGTGGACGGCTTCTTCGGCTTTCTGGAAGCGGCGGGACTCAGCGCCCGAGAATGGTGCTGGGATTTGCCCATACCGGAGGAGGCGCGGGCATTTGCTGCCGCCCAGCTTCCCGCTGATCGGCCGGCATTGCTGCTCAGCCCCTGTTCCAGTCATCCGCGGCGCAACTGGCGCGCCGAACACTATGCCCGGGTGGCCGACCATGCGGCGCGTCAGCATGGCCTGCGGGTAGTGTTGTGCGGCGGGCCGACGGATCTGGAGCGTCGCATGGGTGACGCCATTGCCGCCGCCATGAAGAGCGAACCGCCCCTGGATCTCATCGGCAAGGACACACTCAAGCGCTTCCTTGCCCTGCTGGAACGGGCCAGCGTGCTGATCAGTCCCGATTCCGGTCCCGCCCACATGGCCACCTGCACCGGCACCCCGGTTATCGGCCTGTACGCGGCCAGCAATCCGGCCCGCAGCGGCCCCTACAACAGCCTTGAGTGGTGCGTAGACCGCTACGATGCCGCCGCGCGGCAATTCCTCAGGCGGCCCGCCGCCGAGTTGCCCTGGGGGCGCAAGCTGGAATTTCCGGGGGTGATGGACCTCATCGAGCCGGCGGCGATCATCGAACGGCTGGACGCCCTGATGGACTGGAAAGCCGCTCAGGGCGCGCGATAGTCGGCGTAGGATTTCTCCTCGATCAGCGCAGAGCCCAGGCGCAGGTTGATGTCCCGCTTGAGGGCGGCACGCTGATCGTTCTGGTGGTAAACCGCCCGAGCCAAGGCGATGAACCCGGCGTCGAAACACTGGGCACGCTCTTTCTCGCGGATCTCGTCCTCGATCTCCCATAACGCCTCATTGACCGCCTTGAGCGCCTCGCGCACATCTGCGATGGATTGCGCGGCCGCACCCGAGGATGACCAGGCAGCTTGCAACAAGGCCAGTTCACGGGCCACGTTGGCCTGCTTGGCCGGATCGCTGATGCGCGCCTGCTTGATCTCGAGGATGGTGATCTTGTCGATCAGCTCGCCGTAGGAAACGGGGATGTGAATTTCGCTCATGCGGGCTTCCTGTGACCAATCATTGACGGGGTGCGAGTCTAGCGGCGCCGCTGGCCGGGGTAAATCCACGCTGTCATGGCCGATGCACGCCGGCGCAGACTGCCGCATTCCTCGGCCCGTGCTGCGCGGTTCGGAAGATGCCGAACTGGCTGGTTGTGTTCAAGGCTGACAGGCTCATACCCAACGAAACCAATCGCCGTGCGTCATGGGCCAGTCAAAGGGATGTATTCAGACCAACCTTAGCGCGTGGCTTCCCTGGCCGCTGATGGGGCGCCGTCGATCACCAGCCGTACCGCCTCGCCCTGTCCCCAGTGCGCGGACACCGCCGGCGCACGCGGCTCGTCCGGACTGCTGTCGGCGCTGCCGCTGCGCGAGACGCGGGCACTGACCCACAGGGTATCGAGCGCAGAGAGAGGGCGCTGGGGCATCAGGCTCATGTCGTCGCTCAAGACCATCGACAGCGGCAGATCGGCGACGCGCCGGCGCACCGCGGCCACCGGCATGCCGCCCTCCGGCGTGCCGCGCACCACGATGAAAACCGTCATATCCGGGTTGAGTGTCGCGGCCAGCTCCGGAGACAGGCTGACCTCGACCGTGGGCCCCGGCGTTGCCGGCGCGGCCGCGGTATCCGCGGGGGTCTGGCCGATCTGCGC
>JBAUIG010000117.1:0-2583 GCA_049682735.1 Candidatus Macondimonas sp.
TGACGAGGTGCAAGCACACCGCCGCCTGCGCGCCGAAGCTCGAGGTCAGCACAATGGACTTGCCGAACTGTTTCAGCGCCCACGCCACCCGCTCTTCAGCAGTCGCCTCGGCGAGATGGACATTCAGCGTGTCCGGATCGAGATCCGCGCCGATGGGATGGGAAATTGCCTGAATCGCGTTGGATACGGACATGGCAGGCCTCTTGAAAGAATACCGTCCGAGCCCGGATGGGCTTCGGAGACATAAACTACCAATCCGGCTTTAGCTTATAAAGGAATCAATACCTCTATATTAATCCATGAAAAGAATATGACAGGTCTGACGTAATCAATATCTCCGTTACCCCTCCCCAGCAAGGCGGGACCCCTCGGCGAAGTCTTCGAGAGATCAACCTGCGATCTCATTTGCCCGGACAGTGCCGATAATCCGCATATGCCAGCCATTCGACGAAAGCGACATCGATGACACCACCTCCGGACCACCGGCCCGACCCATGGGCGCACACCCGCCAGACAGACAAAGGCCTCGAAAACCACGACCTCATCGAGCACCTGCATGAGGTCGCGCGCTTGGCCGCGGGCCATGCCACGCCTTTCGCCGGCCAGGCTCGGGCGCGCTTGGCCGGTCTGTGGCACGACCTCGGCAAATACCGGCCAGGGTTTCAACGCTACCTATGCGCGGCGAGTGCCGCCGACGCGGAGAACGCGCACATCGAGGGCGGCGCCGGGGTGGGCGCCGCCCTCGACCGCTGGTCTGATCGCCGAAGCGCGCGTCAGCAGTCTGACCTTGGTCACCGCAGACCGGAAAATCATCGACCATGGACTGACGGGCATGTCAGAGTGCTGGCGGCGTGAGTGGCACAGGCAAATTCAAGGCCTTCGCCCACTTCGTGATAAAGCAAGAGCGTCAGGGAACAATGCCGACGGTAGGGAAAACTCATGAACAAACCGGCTGACGCCAAACCTTATTTTGCCCACAGCGCCAATCCCGCCGGGCATTGGCACTTGCTCAAGAACCACCTGGCCGCAGTAGCGAAACTGGCTGAAGCCCATGCCGGCGTCGCACGCTGGGCCGACGAAGCTGCACTTGCTGGCCTGCTGCATGATCTTGGGAAATACGCCGACCGTTTCCAGGCGCGCTTGGCAGGACGAGATTCCGGACTTGACCACTGGTCCCAAGGCGCCTGGATTGCCCTCTCGCAACATCGCGCCATAGCCGCCGCACTGGCCATCCAGGGCCATCATGTCGGCTTGCAACGAGGCCATTCGTCGGCATTGCGTGGCATTGCGCCGGACAAATTGGCAGTGCAGCATCCATTCAATCTGCAATTGAGCGACCCGGATACAGATCGGCTCGTGCAACGCGCTCAAGCCGACGGTCTCCAGTTCAGCGCGCCGACATCCACCGCCATCTCCCTGCAAGGCAGCTTTGCCCAAGCCGTCGCTGCCATGCTGGATGTGCGCCTGCTGTTCTCGTGCCTGGTCGATGCCGACTTTCTCGACACCGAAGCCCACTTCGAGGGCGAAGCCCAAGGTAAGCACCCGCGCGTGCTCGGCCCAGCACTCGACGCCCAAGCGGGTCTCGGCGCCCTGAATCGCTACATGAGCGAACTGATACGCGCCGGCACCCTGGCCGATGCCCAGGTGTTGGCGGCGCGCGAAGCGCTTTGGCGGGCGACCGGGGAAGCAGCGGCGGCGGCGCCGAACCTGTTCACGCTCACGGCACCCACCGGCTCCGGCAAGACATTGGCGATGCTGCGTTTCGCCCTGGAGCACGCCGCCACCCACAAGCTCAAGCGCATCGTACTCGCCGTGCCCTTCCTGACGGTGATCGAACAGACCGCGCGCGAATATCGGCGGGTGTTTGCCGGCTTTCCCGACAACTTCGTGCTGGAACATCACAGCCTTGCCGGTCTGGGCGAAGAGTCCGAACGCCGCGACGCCGAAGGGACACAGGAGCGTCAGCGCCGCCTGCTGGCCGAAAATTGGGACGCACCCATCGTGCTCACCACCAATGTGCAGTTGCTGGAATCGCTGTTCTCCAACCGGCCATCGATCTGCCGCAAGCTGCACAACCTGATGGAGGCCGTGATTCTGTTCGACGAGGCGCAGAGCCTGCCGCAGCACCTCGCCGTGCCGACGCTGGCGGCCTTGTCGCATCTGTCCGCGGCTTACCGTTCCAGCATCGTCTTCGCCACCGCCACGCAACCCGCCTTCGACACCCTGCACGAGCCGGTCGCCAAACAGGCGGCAAGCGGCTGGCAACCCACCGAAGTCGTGCCCGATCATCGGGAACTGTTCAAGACACTCAAGCGCGTTGACGTACGTTGGCCGCCATCCGGTGAGAAGCGAAGCTGGACCGATCTGGCCGCCGATATTCGTGGTACCGAGCAGGCGCTGGTCGTGGTCAACCTCAAGCGCCATGCCCTGGCCTTGCTGGATGCGCTGGGCGATGCATCTGACGTCTTCCATCTCTCCACCAACCTCTGCGCGGAGCATAGGCGCGCCGTGCTGGACAAGGTTCGCGCAAGGCTAAAGGCCGGCCAATCTTGCCGCCTGATCTCCACCCAGTGTGTGGAAGCC
>JBAUIG010000118.1:0-2005 GCA_049682735.1 Candidatus Macondimonas sp.
ACTTCTCGAAGGTCGATCCCGTGGACGAGATCATGCGCATCACCGATGGCCGCGGTGTCGATGTTGCCATCGAGGCGCTAGGCACTCAGGCAACGTTCGAGGCAGCGCTTCGCGTCCTGCGGCCAGGGGGATCCCTGTCAAGTCTTGGTGTCTATTCAAGCGACCTTAAGATACCGCTCGGCGCGTTTGCTGCGGGGCTCGGTGACCACACCATCGTGACAACGCTCTGCCCGGGCGGCAAGGAGCGCATGCGGCGACTGATGGAAGTCATCCGGTCCGAGCGTGTCGACCTGACACCGCTGGTGACGCACCGCTACAAGCTGGACGACATCGAGGCGGCCTACGACCTCTTCTCTCACCAGCGTGACGGCGTTCTGAAGGTCGCAATCACGCCGTAGCGGCACAGGAATCCCGGCGTCGCACCCGTTCCGCGGTGACGTGACGCGAGCAACGGATCACCGGTCGGGTGATTTGGCCGCATTCCCCGAGACGGGCAGAGTCCTACCACGCACTCAAGCATCGTGACGTACCGAACTCTTGGCTTCGAGGAGAGCAGGGCGTGCGCTACAAGTATCCCGAGGACCGGCGTCGAATGAGTTGCGGCATTCATGTCCGTCGCCAATAAAGGCTGGGTACTTGCCCACACGACCACCGGCCATGGGACTCCGGCACCGTTTTGATCTCCCCAGCGAAGAATTGGAGTGGCCCAGTGCAACAGGCGCCGGCAATGCCGAGCCCTTATGGCCCTAGTGCGGTGATCGGTTGCGGATGTCGTTCGAGGAAATCGACGATGGCAGCGCTGAAAGCGTCGTTGTTATCTCCCGCCACCATGTGTCCGGCACCCGCCACGTCGACGAATTCGGCATGGGGCACCATGTCGAGGAATTCCTCCACACCCTTCGGGCTCACCACGTCGCTGCGCTGGCCGCGCACCAGCAGGGTCGGCACCTGGATCGCGCGGGCCGCGTCGAACAGACCCATGTAGTCGGCCATAGCCTGGGGATTGCGGGGCTGCAGCATCTGCGGGTCCCAATGCCAATACCAGCGGCCATCGGCGCGCTGGCGCAGGTTCTTGCGCAAGCCGGCCAGATCGGCCGGGCGCTCCCGGGTGTCACGGCGGTAGGCCGCCACGGCATCGGCAGCCTCTTCCAGCGTAGCGAATCCCGCCGGATGGGCCTGCATGAACTGCACGATGCGGCGCACGCCGGAGCCTTCCATGCGCGGCACGACATCCACCAGTACCAGGGCGTGAGCCAGATCCGGATTCATCCGGCCCAGGGCATAAAGCGCCGTCATGCCACCCATGGAAGCGCCCACCAGAACCGGGCGATGTGCCAGGGTCCGGGCAATGCCTTCCACGTCGCGGGCCATGCGACTCAGGGCGTAATCACCGGTTGGCGACCATTGCGAATCACCATGGCCGCGCAGATCGAGGGCCAGCGCCTCCCAACCTGCAGCGGCCAGGCGGGCGGCGCTGTTGCCCCAGGCATGGCGGGTCTGACCGCCACCGTGCAGCAGGATGACACTGCCCCGTTGCGGCTGCCCCCAGCGTCCAAGACACAGTTCCAGACCATCATCGGTCTGGAACACCTCGATCTGGCCCTCGACTTGGGCCTGTGCATGCGTCCCCATCGCCCCTCATCCTCCCTGATGTGTTCTTTCCTGTTTCGCAAAGGCGCGCCATGCAGCCTCGCAGGCGCCAATATCCCATTCGGCCGCCTCGAAGCGCTCATCGTCCACCGCCAGCAGCAGCCAGGCGAGAAAATGCGCCACATCGACGGGGCTGCGCAGCTGATTTTCCTGATGCAGGCGAAGAAAACGCCCGACGCCGGGGAACTCCCTGGCCGGCGTCGCGCGGATCAGTGCCTGCATCGGCGTATCCACCACCCCCGGCCGGGCGCTGCCGACCCGGATGCCGCGATCCACCAGCTCCTCGCGCCACACTTGATACAGCATGTGCAGCGCTGCCTTGCCCATGCAATAGGGCCCCCACCCGGCGTAGGCA
>JBAUIG010000119.1:0-5585 GCA_049682735.1 Candidatus Macondimonas sp.
CCCCTGGCTGGTGGCAAAACGCGCCAGCTCCATGCGTTCGGCTTCCGCCACGGGGCGCGCCCGGCGCGCCAGATCAAGTAAAAAACCCTCTACGGTTTCGACATCGGGGGCCATCTTGGTGGCAAGAGACTCCTCGGCGTAGTTGGCGAACCCCAGCAATTGCGCTGCTTCATGGCGCAAACCCAGGATCTTGTCCATCAGCGGCGCATTGTCCCAGCGACCGGCATGCGGTCCCTGATCGGAAGCCCGGGTGGCATTTGCGGTGTAGACCTCGCGCCGCAGTTCCCGGTCATCGGCATAGGTCATCACCGCCATGTAGGCCGGTCCCTGCAGGGTGAGGAGATAGCCTTCCAGCCCTTGGTGAGAGGCATTCTGGGCCAGTTGTTCCAACGCCGTTTCAGGCAGGCCCGCCAAAGGGGCCGCGTCCGCGAACTGGCGCGACCAGGCATTGGTGGCATCCAGCAGGTTCTCGCTGAACTTGTTGGACGCCAACGACAATGCCTGCATCATGTCCTTGAAGCGCGCCTTTTGCGCAGCGGGCAAGGCCACCCCGGCCAGCCGGAAATCGCGCAGGGCATTGTCAAGCACCCGGCGCTGGACGGCGTCCAGTCCCAACTCGTCAGCCCGATCGGCCAGCGACTGATAGGCTTGGTAGAGTGCTTCGTTCTGTCCCAGCTCGGTGGCATACTCGCTGAGCAGCGGCAAGCAGGCGTTGTAGGCCTCGCGCCAAGCCGGGCTGTCGCTCACTGCGCTGAGATGACTCACCGGCGCGAATGCCCGTTCCAGGGCATCCTCTTGCTCCTCCAGCGGTTGCACGAGCGTTTCCCAGGTATACGGCGCGTCGGCAGTCAAGCGTTCCGCCAGCGCCCGACGATTGGCCTCGATCAGTTGCCGGACGGCCGGCTCGGCATGCTCGGGGCGAATGCGGGAAAAGGCAGGCAGACCGGAGAGATTCAGCAGCGGATTTTCATTCATGGAAAGCGGCATCCCGGGACGGTTGTCAGGGTGATTCAAGGCCCTTCACTCTAGCATCGACCAGTGATGCCGCCCATACCGCGCCGCAACATCGAGGGCCATCCCATGGCTGACATCGAAGACTTTGATTTTGTGGTGCTGGGAGGCGGTAGCGGCGGATTGGCCACAGCCAAGCGCGCCGCTGATCTGGGCGCCCGGGTGGCACTGATCGAGCCGGCCGAACTGGGCGGCACATGTGTCCACCGCGGCTGTGTGCCGAAGAAAATCCTGTGGAATGCGGTCGAAGTGGCCGATCACCTGCGCCATGCCGGCGAGTACGGCTGGGCCGTCGCGCCTCATGCTGCCTTCGACTGGACCGCGCTGACGGCCAAGCGCACAACCTATCTTGCGCGGCTGGCCACTCTGTACGCCAAGCAACTGGACAGCCGCGGCATCACTCACATCCAGGCTGCGGGTCGCCTGGACGGTCCCGGCCGGGTGCGCGCCGGCCGACGACAGCTGGCCGCGCCCCATGTGGTGATCGCCACCGGCGGAATGCCTTACCGGCCTAACGTACCCGGCGCGGCGGTGGGCCTGACCTCTGATGATTTCTTCCGGCTGCCGGCCCTCCCGCGGCGCGCTGCCGTGGTGGGCGCCGGCTACATCGCCGTGGAACTGGCCAGCGTGCTCGCAGGCCTTGGCAGCACCGTGAGCCTGCTGGTGCGGGGTGAGCGTCTGCTCAAGGCCTTTGATGCCCGCATGGGGGAACTGCTGGCAGAACGTTTCACGGCGCAAGGCATTGCCGTGCGATTTGGCCATGCCCTGACGCGAGTCGAGTCGTTGGACGACGGGCAGGTGGCAGCGGTGGATCCCAGTGGCGAATGTGAGACCTTTGATGCTTTGTTCTGGGCCACGGGACGGATCCCCAACCTGGCCGATGTGGGCCTGGAAACCGTGGGATTGGCTGCCGATGACCAAGGTGTTCTGCCGGTCGATGCGCAATCACGCACGACCGTATCGGGACTCTACGCCATCGGCGATGTCAGCGGCGAACCGGCCCTGACGCCCGTGGCCATCGCCGCCGGTCGGCGCCTGGCGGAACGCCTGTTCGGCGGCGCCACACCCCCGCCCATCGATCCCGATACAGTGCCCAGCGTGGTGTTCACCCATCCGCCGGTGGCCTCCGTGGGCTTGAGTGAATCGCAGGCGCGGGCGCGCTTCGGCGATGCGTCGGTGCGGGTGTTCGAGAGCCGCTTCGTGCCGCTCTATCACGCCATGACCGCAGACAAGCCACGCACCGCCATCAAGCTGGTGACCGTCGGCCCCGAGGAACGGGTGGTCGGCCTGCACATGATCGGACCCGGCGTGGACGAGGCCTTGCAGGGTTTTGCCGTCGCCATCCGCATGGGCGCGACCAAGTCGGACCTGGATCTCACCCTCGCCATTCACCCGACCACGGCCGAGGAAGTGGTCACCCTGCGCTGAAGGAAACCCCCCATGTCGCTGCGTCCCTATCTCGATGCCCTGCCCCACCTGGGCGAACGGGTCTATGTCGATCCAGCGGCCAACGTCATTGGTCATGTAACGCTCGCTGACGATGTGTCGATCTGGCCCGGCGCGGTGGTGCGGGGCGACGTCAATGTTATCCATATCGGCGCCCGCAGCAACATTCAGGACGGCGCCGTTTGCCACGTCACCCACGATGGCCCCTACTCGCCCGGCGGCGCAGCGCTGACGGTGGGCGCGGATGTAACCGTGGGACATCGGGCGGTGCTGCATGCCTGCACCATCGGCGCACGCTGCCTGATCGGCATGGGCGCGCTGGTCCTTGATGGCGCGGTGCTCGAAGAGGAGGTCATGCTGGGCGCGGGCGCCCTGGTGAGCCCGGGCAAGCGGCTGGACAGCGGGTGGCTCTATGTCGGCAGTCCGGCCCGTCCCGCGCGCTTGCTGCGTGAAGCGGAACGGGGGTTTCTCGCCTATTCCGCCGCCCACTATGTGCGTCTCAAGGATCGCTATCGCATCACGGAATAAAGGATCGTCCCGTGTCCGATTAACGTTCAGGGCACTATCAGGGACAGGATCCCTCTAAAGCCCTCCGAGCATCCTCGGTTCCTGGAGACCCTATCGATGAAAGTTGGCCGCTGCGTTTGTGGTAACACCTTGTTTTTCAAGAATACGATTTGCTCTGCCTGCGGGCGGTCTGTCGGTTTTCTGCCCGACAGCCTGCAGATGAGCGCTTTGGAACCCATCGAGGGCGGCTATGCGGCTGCGAAGGATCCCGAGGCGCATTACTCCCTCTGCCAGAATCAGGTGGAACATGCCGTCTGCAATTGGCTCCTGCCCGCCACCGAGGCGCCCGGTTTATGCGCCTCGTGCCGACTCAACCACACCATTCCTGATCTATCTTTTCCACAGAATCTGGTGCATTGGGGCCAGATCGAGCAGGCCAAGCGCCATGCACTCTATTCCCTCCTGCGGCTGGGTTTACCGCTGATCAGCAAGCTGGACGATGAAGAACGCGGATTGGCCTTTGACTTCCTGGCCGACAAGGACCCGGACAGCGAATTCACCGAACCGCTCCCAGGCCATGAGCCTGTGTTGACGGGCCACGACAACGGCTTGATCACGCTTAACGTGGCAGAAGCCGATCCCGTCGCCCGTACCCGCCATCGTCAACAAATGGGCGAGAACTATCGCACCCTGCTCGGCCACTTTCGACATGAACTGGGACATTATTATTGGGACCGGTTGATCGCTGAGACGCCGCTTGAAGCTCCTTTTCGTGAATTGTTTGGTGACGAGCGTGCAGATTATGGCGAGGCGCTTGGTCGTCATTATAAGCAGGGTCCCGCTGCAGACTGGGCTGAACATTTTGTCAGCGCCTATGCAAGTTCTCACCCATGGGAGGATTGGGCGGAAACCTGGGCTCACTTCTTACACATGATCGATACTTTGGAAACCGCCGCGGATTTCGGGCTGATTGTGCGTCGCATCCCCGGTGATACCACCCCGGATGCCAGTCTGCTTGCCATCACTCCCGATACCGATTTCCCCGCACTCATGGATCAATGGCTCAGCCTGAGCGTGCTGACCAATGCGCTCAATCGCAGTATGGGATTGGAAGATGCCTATCCATTCGTTCTGACGCCAACGGTGCGCGCCAAGCTGCAATTCATCCATGACGCCGTGAACACCAAGGCGTCTTGATCCCCCGTCAAAATATCAAGAGTATTCGCATGCCGATCAATGATTTGTTTGAACCGATTCAACTGGGTGAGCTGACGCTGGCCAATCGTGTGGTCATGGCGCCGCTTACCCGCAGCCGCGCCCAGCCCGACAATACGCCGTCCGAACTTGCCGCCCGCTACTACGCTCAGCGCGCCAGCGCGGGCCTGATCATCAGCGAAGCTACCGTCATCGCGCCGGAAGGCGTGGGCTATCCCAACGTGCCCGGGCTGTACACCGAAAGCCATGTGCAGGCCTGGCAGCCCATCACAAATGCCGTCCATGCCGCCGGCGGTCGCATCTTCGCCCAGCTCTGGCATGTGGGCCGCATCTCCCTGCCGGACTACCAACCGGGCGGCGCCCTGCCTGTGGCCCCTTCGGCCATTCTTCCCAAAGGCAACGCCTTCACATGGACGGGTCCCAAGCCCTTCGTCACGCCACGTGCCCTGGAGGCGAGCGAAATCCCGAACATCGTCGCCCAGTACGCCGCGGCCGCTACACGGGCCGTCCAGGCCGGATTCGACGGGGTGGAAATCCATGGCGCCAACGGCTATCTGATCGACCAGTTCCTGCGTGACGGCAGCAACCGTCGCACCGACGCCTATGGCGGATCGATCGAGAATCGACTGCGTTTCCTGACCGAGGTGGTCGAGGCCGTGGTCGCCGCCGTTCCCGCCCAGCGGGTCGGGGTCCGCATCTCCCCAGCCAGCTCAGTCAATGACATGTCCGACAGCGATCCCCAAGGCCTGTTCGACGCCGTGGCCACCCGCCTGGCCGGTTACGGATTGGCCTATCTGCATGTGGTGGAATGGGCGCCAACCGAGGCGGCGCCGCCCGACTTCGATTTCCAGTCGCTGCGGCGACGTTTTGGCGGCCCCTATATTGCCAATGGCCAATACGACCGCAAAAGGGCGCTGAAGGCACGTGAAGATGACACGGTCGACTTGATCGCCTTCGGCCGTCTGTATATCGCCAATCCCGATCTGGTGACCCGGCTACGCCAAGATGCACCGCTCAATAAGCCCGATCCCGCCACCTTCTATGGGGGCGATGCCCACGGCTACACCGACTATCCCTTCCTGTCAGATCCTCACTGAGCTTCCGGAAACGGCGCTGTCCGCACCCCTGGCCCGCCAGGGGTGGGCTTTGATGTGCGTCAATCAATATTCATCAACCCCCCAACCACTCGCCAACTGGCTACGATCCGTCTCAGGTCAAAGCTATTCGAGACCCTGTACGGTCCGGGACATCATGCTGGTTTGCGCTTCCACTTGGTAAACGCAACGTCACGCCTGACGATACAGTTTGGCGACCACGGAAGCACAGCGGCCCGATTGCCGGGCCGCCTTGCGTGAGCAGAAATGCGGATTGACTAGGGAGACATTCGCTCCATGGCCTCAACCGTG
>JBAUIG010000120.1:0-3251 GCA_049682735.1 Candidatus Macondimonas sp.
CTGCCGGGCGTGGATCGGGTGGTGCGGGTGTCCGAGTCCTACCGCATCCTGGGGCGCCATCGGGACGACGGCCGGCCCAGTGAATTCATCTACAACGGCGTGCAATTCGGGCAGGACACGCTGCATGTGCTGGCTGGCCTGTGCGCAGTGGACACCCCCGAGCATGTGGAACGCATGATGCGCGCCCTGCGCGATAACGGTCAGGTCTGCACCCGCATGGGCGCCTACAAGCCGCGCACCAATCCCTATGCCTTCCAGGGCCATGGGGCGGCGTGCCTGCCCTGGGTGTTCGAACTGGCGGGAAAATATGGCATCCGGGTGATCGCCATGGAAATCACCCGCGAGGCCCACATCGAGGAAATCCAGGACGCCCTGGCGCGCACCGGCCACCCCACCGGCGTGATGCTCCAGATCGGCACGCGCAACACACAGAATTTCGAGCTGCTCAAAGCCGCCGGTCGGCAGCGGGACATGCCGGTGCTGCTCAAGCGCGGCTTCGGCATCACCCTGGACGAATCGCTGAACGCGGCCGAATACCTCGCCAGCGAAGGCAACCGCAACGTCATTTTCTGCCTCCGCGGCCTCAAGTCCCACATGGGCGACCCCCATCGCAACCTGCTGGATTTCGGCCATGTGCCGGTGGTCAAGCGACTCACGCGCATGCCCGTGGGCATCGATCCCTCCCATTCCGTGGGCACCCGCCATGCCGGCCCGGATGGGATTCTGGATGTCTTTCACGCCACCGCGCAGGGAATCATCGCCGGCGCCAATCTGGTGCTGGTGGACTTCCATCCTGACCCGGCCAAGGCGCTGGTGGATGGGGCCCAGGCCCTGACCCTGCAGGAACTGCCCATCTTCCTGGAAGATGTCCGGATCGCCCGCGAGGCCTATGCGCAACGCAGCGCCCTGCAGCGTCGCGTCACGGCCTGAGGCGCACTCCCCGCATGGCGTCGAAGCAATCGCTCCCAACAGTTACGGAACGCCGCATCGGCGCCCTCCCCGGTAGCGCCGGCGCGTTATGGATTACGGATCTGGCCCGCAGCCGGCCGGGTCCGTTGCTCATCATCGCGGCCGATGCCCGCGCCGCCGAGCGCCTGGAGGCCGAGCTGGCTTTCTATGCCGGTCCAGACGGCGCGGCCGTGCTGCATTTTCCGGACTGGGAAACCCTGCCCTACGATGTGTTTTCGCCCCATCAGGACATTCTGTCGCGGCGCATCGAAACCCTCTACCGCCTGCCCGATCTGAAGGCCGGTCTGGTGGTGGTGCCGGCCAACACCTTGCTTCAGCGCTTGCCGCCCCCGTCCTTCGTGACCGGCCACAGCCTGATCCTGCGCGCCGGTGAGCGACTGGATCCCCATGCCCTGCGGGCGCGGCTGGAAGCCGCCGGCTACCGGGCCGTGGCCCAGGTGATGGAGCATGGCGAATTCGCGCTGCGTGGCTCGCTGATGGACCTGTTCCCCATGGGCAGCGCCGCGCCCTATCGCATCGATCTCCTGGACGATGAGGTCGATACCATTCGGCCTTTCGATCCGCAGACCCAGCGTTCGCAGGATGTCATCAAGGAGGTCCGCATCCTGCCGGCGCGGGAATTCCCGCTCGATGAAGAGGCAATCCGCCAATTCCGCCAGCGCTATCGCGTCCGTTTCGAGGGGAACCCCCAGAAAAGCCTGATCTACCGGGAAGTCAGCGAGGGCAACACGCCCGGTGGTATCGAATATTACCTGCCGCTGTTTTTCGACCAGACCGCGACCCTGTTCGATTACCTGCCCGCAGGCAGCACCGTAATCCTGGACGCAGGCGCTGAAGCGGCCTTGCAGGGGGCATGGGAGCAGATCCAGACCCGCCATGAGCAGCGCCGCCATGATATCGAGCGGCCGCTGCTGTCGCCCGAGGCCATGTTCGTGTCGCTGGCGGAACTGGCCACCGGCTGGAAGGACTTCGCGCGCGTTCATCTGGCCGAGAATGGGGCCGACGACGGCGCCGCCGAACAATCCCTGCACGCCCTGCCGCCCCCGGCCCTGCACCTCAATCCCCATGCCCAGCGCCCGCTGGAGGGGTTGGTCCGGTTCATCCAGGACTTTGACGGGCGGGTGCTGCTCGCGGCGGAATCGCCCGGTCAGCGTGAAGCGCTGCTGGACCAGCTGCGCCCACTGGGCCTGAAACCCGAGCCCTGCGCCGACTGGTCCACGTTCCGTGCAGGCACAATGAATCTTGCCATCACCGTGGCGCCCCTGGAACGGGGCCTGTTGCTGCCGGATCTCGCCGTCATCAGCGAAAGCCAGCTCTCCGGTGAACGTCCGCGCCAGCGTTCCCGCAAGCGGGTGTCCCGCGATCCCGCTACCATCATCCGCGATCTGGCCGATCTGCGCCCGGGCGCTCCGGTGGTTCACGAGGAACACGGCGTCGGCCGCTACCAGGGGCTGCAGATCATCGATACCGGCGGAATGACCGCTGAATTCCTGGTTCTGGAATACACCGGCGGCGACAAGCTCTACGTCCCGGTTTCCGCCCTGCATCTGGTCAGCCGCTACACCGGCGCCGATCCAGAGAACGCCCCGCTCCATCGCCTGGGTTCGGATCAGTGGGACAAGGCGCGCCGAAAGGCCGCCCAGCGCGCCCATGACGTGGCCGCCGAACTGCTGGAGGTCCAGGCCCGCCGCGCCGCACAGCGTCGCACACCGGTGGCGTTCGACGCCGTGGCCTATCACCAGTTCGCGGCTGCGTTCCCGTTTGAGGAAACCGCCGATCAGCTCCAGGCCATCGACGCGGTCATCGCCAACCTGACCGGCCCCACGCCCATGGACCGGGTGGTGTGCGGCGATGTCGGCTTCGGCAAGACAGAAGTCGCCATGCGGGCCGCCTTCGTCGCAGTACACGGCGGCCGGCAGGTGGCGATTCTGGTGCCCACCACCCTGCTGGCCGAGCAGCACTACCGCAATTTCCGCGACCGCTTTGCCGACTGGCCGGTCCGGGTGGAAGGGCTCTCCCGCATGCGCAGCGCCAAGGAACAGAAGACGGCCATGGCCGCCATGGCCGAGGGCCAGGTCGATATCATCATCGGCACCCACAAGCTGCTCGGCAGTGAGGTGCGCTTCAAGAATCTCGGGCTGATCATCGTCGATGAAGAACACCGCTTCGGCGTGCGCCACAAGGAGCGCCTCAAGCAGTTGCGCGCCGAGGTGGATCTGCTCACCCTCACCGCCACGCCCATTCCGCGCACACTCAACATGAGCCTGGCCGGGCTGCGCGAC
>JBAUIG010000121.1:0-8402 GCA_049682735.1 Candidatus Macondimonas sp.
CCCAAGATCAGTTACCACCTGCCACAAACGGCAGGATGGACCCCGGGAAAGTTATCCCGAGACCGAAGCGGATTTCACGGATTTCCAGATCTTCGATCGCGATCGTGTTACCCAGATCGTCTTCCAGTTCTGGGCTGTCGATCACGCCGTAACGCAGTCCAACGCTCCCATACCAATTATCCCTCACACGAAACCGAGCACCGGCATCCAATACATAGCCGACCTCGAAGCCGCCCTCGGCCGCAATGGTGTCAGATGCCTCGTTGAACGTGACCCGGTTGCTCAGATCGGCGATCAGCAGGCCGACTCCGACAAATGGGCTGACGACGTTGTCGGGCAGGAAGGTATAGATGCCCGATGCGGTGATGGGGATGATGGCTGGCGCGGCGATCTTGATGCTGATTGACTCGGGATCATTGCTGACAACACGGCTCACAAGAGCGCCCTCGAGCAGGATGCGTGGCAAGGTAAGACCCAAGCCCGCCTCCACACCCAAGTGATCGGTGAACTGATAGCCGACGCCACCATTCAGAGAGATTACCCCGCGGTTTTCGGGGTCATCGGATTGTTGTCCCTGGGTATTGCCAGCCGTAATCGCTACCGGCAGACGAAATCCAATAGGCCCAATGCTGATGCGTGGAATGGCAATGTTCTGCTGTTGCAGAGTTGGGCCGATGGAAGACTGGTTGGAATCTTCCAGGTTGAATTCAGGGGTAAACAGCCCGCCCCCCAAGCCCACATAGATCTCGCCTGCCTTGGGGCCGGCCGCCTGCACCGGCAAGGCAAACGACGCTGCGAGCAGTGCCAGAGCGAGCGACAATGACCGCTTATCTTCTTGGGCAACAGGGCCGTTCGCCTGTTGATTACCCACCGTCTGACGCAATGACGGCATCCTTGTCATCCTTCATCCTCCATGATTCGAGCGGAACCCCAATTGGCTCCCCATCCACTGAGCGACCACGACAAACAGTTTTCTTGGCGATGCACAGACAGGGGTGCGAGGACAGGACATTTGCCCCGGCATCACCCGCGCAATGCATTGCAAAATCATTGCTTGACTTAAAGCGAGCCTCCCTGATTGGGAGCGTTTTCCTAACCCTGGTTTTGGCTGAAACGGCCATCAATGGCGGTATCGAGCCTATTTTTCAGAGAACCTTAGTGCAGCCCGGGACGATTTGCAAACAGGAATCGATCCGGGGTCGACATGCAATGACACGCGGTTCGCCGGGCCGGCTGAAAAGCGGATCACGGACAGAGGCGTAAACTCATCACCACCGCATCCTCGCGCCCGCCCTGGGCTGGATAGTAGCCGCGGCGTTCGCCTACCTTGCTGAAACCGTAACGGTGATACAGCGCCATGGCCTGCTCATTGGAAGGCCGCACTTCAAGCAGCACCCGCTCGACCTGCCGCTTCCGGGCCAGATCGAGCACACGGCCGAGCAAGCGACCGCCCAGGCCCAGTCCCTGATAACTGGGATCTACGCATAGGTTGAGGATATGCGCTTCACCTGCAGCGATGGAGGTAATGCAATAGGCCCGTAGCGTAGCGAATTCTTCCAGTCCCCATGCGGTATAACCGACCCGGAGGCAATCGCTAAAAATACCCGTTGTCCAGGGAAACTCATAGGCGCGTCGCTCGATCGCCATGATGGCGGGCAAATCCTGGAGGGTCAGGGGACGCTCCAGGATGCCATCCCAGCGCTGGTTGGCGCTCATGCCGAGGGTCGCTCCAGGAGTCCGCGCACGGCCTTGAGATCCTCCCAGGCGCGCGCCTTCTCCTGCGGGGAACGCAACAGGTAGGCAGGATGGTAAGTCACCCAGACCGGCAGCGAAGCCCCCGAATCAACGGGAACGATGTGATGGATCTGACCACGAAGCCGGTTCAGGGGCGTCGTGACCTGCAGCAGGTTCTGCGCAGCGACACGCCCCACCGCCAGAATCAGTTGTGGATTGATCAAGGCAATCTGGCGGGCGAGAAACGGCCGGCAGGCGGCCGCCTGGGCGGGCGTGGGATCGGCGTTGTTGGATGGGCGGCACTTGAGAATATTGCAGATATAGACCTGCTCCCGGCCCAGACCAATGGCGCGCAGCATTTCATCGAGCAACCGCCCGGCCGGCCCGACAAAGGGTTCGCCTTGCCGATCTTCTTCAGCACCCGGCGCTTCCCCCACGATAACCAATCGTGCGCGGGGATCGCCCACGCCAAACACCGTCTGGGTGCGGCTGCGGCACAGCTCACATGTGGTGCATGCCGCCACCCGCGCGCGCAGCGACTCCCAATCGAGTTCTTCCGTAGATGACTTGCACTGATCCAGCGTCTGCGGAGCAGGCCGCGGGTCGTGGACTGGACGTCGCATCTCGATCAGCGGCAAAGCGGGCTCAGGGATGCCGGCCGCGGGAACCCATTCAATGATCTCCAGAGCCGCCAGCGCGGCTCGATGCTGCCAGGCATCCACAGGACAAGCCTCCGTCCGCTTCAAATCTCGCCGTACTGGGGGTGGGCCCGCGCTGCCGGTTCCATGAGTTTGTTCAAGGCGTTGAGATAGGCCTTGGCAGAGGCAAGGATGATGTCCACGTCGGCCCCCTGGCCGTTGACAATGCGCCCTTGGGCCGCGAGCCGAACCGTGACATCGCCCTGGGCATCGGTGCCGGAGGTGATCGCATTCACGGAATACAGCAGCAATTCGGCGTCCGCCGCGCAGCACTGGGCGATGGCCTTGAACACCGCGTCCACGGGGCCCGCACCATTGGCTTCAAGCTGTCGTTCCTCGCCATTGACGCGTAAGGTGATCTGCGCGCGAGGAATCTCACCGGTTTCCGAACTGACCCGCAGCGCCACCAGGTGCAAGTGTTCGTTGGCGCTGCTCCACTCCACATCGGTTACCAGCGCCAACAGGTCATCGTCGAAGATTTCGTGTTTCTTGTCCGCCAGCGCCTTGAAGCGCTGAAAAGTTTCATTGAGTTCAGTCTCGTTTTCCAGCGTCACGCCCAGTTCGTGAAGGCGGGTGCGAAAGGCGTTGCGGCCGGAATGCTTGCCCAGCACGAGACGATTGGTATCCCAGCCCACATCCTGGGCACGCATGATTTCATAGGTTTCCCGGCTCTTGAGCACGCCGTCCTGGTGGATGCCGGATTCATGGGCAAAGGCATTGGCGCCGACGATGGCCTTGTTGGGCTGCACGGGAAAACCCGTGATGGTCGACACCAGCCGTGAGCACGGCACGATATGCGTGGTGTCGATGCCCAGATCCAATTCGTAAAAGTCGCGCCGGGTGCGGATCGCCATGACGATTTCCTCCAACGCCGCATTGCCGGCACGTTCGCCCAACCCATTGATCGTGCATTCCACCTGGCGCGCGCCCTGGCTGACGGCCGCCAGCGAATTGGCTACCGCAAGCCCCAAGTCGTTATGGCAATGCACCGAAAATACCGCGCGGTCACTGTTGGGTACCTGTTCAATAAGACGTCGGATCAGGGCGCCGAACTGTTCGGGCACGCTATAGCCGACGGTATCTGGGATATTGACCGTGGTGGCGCCCGCCTCGATCACCGCCTCGACGATGCGACACAGGAATTCCGGATCGGAGCGTCCGGCATCCTCCGGGGAGAATTCCACATCATCGGTGTATTGCCGTGCCCGCCGTACCGCCCACACCGCCTGCTCCAGCACCTGTTCCGGGCGCAGGCCGAGCTTGCGTTCCATGTGGATGGGGGATGTGGCGATGAAGGTATGAATGCGCCCGCGGGCCGCCGGTCGCAAGGCCTCCGCTGCACGATCGATGTCCTCGGCCTTGGCACGCGCCAAACCGCAAACGATGCTTTCCCGCACTGTTTCGGCCACCGCGCGCACCGCAGCGAAATCATCCGGGCTGGCGATGGGGAAGCCCGCCTCGATCACGTCCACCCGCAAGCGCTCCAGCGCAGTGGCGATGCGCAGCTTTTCCTCCCGCGTCATGGAGGCGCCGGGACTCTGCTCCCCATCGCGCAGGGTAGTGTCAAAAATCATCAGGCGTTGCATCGCGGATCCCCTTGCTGCTCCCAAGCCGCAGCGGCTTTACTCCGGACGATACCGATCATTCGCTGGTTGCCGAATGGCTTTTGCGATGCCGGCGCCGCAACACCGCCTGGACCATCCCGGTCAGCATGTAGCCAAAAAAACACAGAAACAAGACCAGCGGCGGATTGAAGGCAATCAGGACCAGCACGCCCACCATCATCAATAAATAGCGAAACGGCACCCGTTCGGCCAGCTTGATGTCCTTGAAGCTGTAGTAGCGGATGCTGCTGACCATGAGCGCGCCGCCAGTGGCAGTGATCAGCGCCGCCGGAATACTCATCGACACACCGCTGATCCCGGTGTCGGCGCACACCCACACCAGTCCCGTGACCACGGCAGCCGCAGCCGGACTGGGCAGTCCCACGAAATAGCGCCGGCTGATCTCCGAGGATTGCGTATTGAAACGGGCCAGTCGCAAGGCTGCTCCGACGGCGTAGACAAAGGCAGCCAGCCAGCCTACCTGTCCCCAGTGCCAGCCAAAATGCGCCAGTTCCCGCAGGCCCCAGAGATAAACGATCAAGGCCGGTGCCAGGCCGAAACTGACCATGTCGGCCAGGCTGTCGTACTCGCGCCCAAATGCGCTTTGGGTATGGGTCAGGCGCGCGACCCGACCATCCAGGCCGTCCAATAAACCGGCCAGAAAAACGGCCACGGCAGCCTGCAGGAACAAGCCATCGATGGCGGCAACGATGCCGTAGAACCCGCCAAACAGGGTGCCGGTCGTGAGCAGGTTGGGCAGCAGATAGACCCCACGGCGGCGCGGACGTTGGGGCAGCGAAGGCAGGGTGGGCTCATCCAAATCGGGATCCATGGGCGTGACTCCTGTTTTGGAATGTCTGAATGTTGATTACAGCGCGCTCGCCAACATCACGACCCTGGCCCGGTTTCTCGGGATATGCCGGCCTTGGGGCAAGCTGACGGACGCAAGGCCAGGACCGATTGGCCACCCAGGCCCCACCGACGATCCGGTGGGACCTGCGGGATCAGTCGGCGCCGATCAGTTCCGGCTCTTGTCCACCAACTTGTTCTTGGCAATCCAGGGCATCATGCTGCGCAGGCGAGCGCCCACCTGTTCGATGGGATGTTCTTCGGCCAGGCGCCGCGAGGCCTTGAGGACCGCCGAACCGGCCTGGTTTTCCAGGATGAACTCGCGGGCGAATTCGCCGCGCTGGATCTCGGCCAGGATTTCGCGCATGGCCTGGCGCGATTCCTCATTGATTACGCGCGGACCGCGGGTGATGTCGCCGTACTCGGCGGTGTTGGAGATGGAATAGCGCATGTTGGCAATGCCGCCCTCGTACATCAGGTCGACGATCAGCTTGAGTTCGTGCAGACACTCGAAGTAGGCCATCTCCGGCGCGTAACCGGCTTCCACCAGCGTCTCGAAGCCAGCCTCCACCAGCGCCGTAGCGCCGCCGCACAACACGGCCTGTTCGCCGAACAGATCCGTTTCGGTTTCCTCACGGAAGTTGGTCTCGATGATGCCGGCACGGCCGCCGCCGTTGGCGCTGGCATAGGCCAGGGCGATCTGCTTGGCCTGGCCGCTGGCGTCCTGGTGGACCGCAATCAGGCTGGGCACGCCGCCACCCTGGGTGTAGGTGGAGCGCACCAGATGGCCGGGTCCTTTCGGAGCAATCATGATCACATCGAGATCCGCGCGCGGCAGGATCTGCTGGAAGTGGATATTGAAGCCGTGGGCGAAGGCCAGGGCTGCGCCTTGCCGGATGTTGGGGGCAATCACGTCGCGATACAGCGCCGCCTGGTGTTCATCCGGCGCCAGCACCATGACCACATCCGCTTGCGCCACGGCGTCTCCCAGGTCTGCCACCGCCAGGCCGGCCTGGCGCGCCTTGTCCTCGGAAGCCGATCCGGGCCGCAAGCCCACAACGACATTGACGCCCGAATCCTTGAGGTTGTTGGCGTGGGCGTGGCCCTGCGAGCCATAGCCGAGAATGGCAACCTTGCGGGCCTTGATCAGGGACAGATCGGCGTCTTTGTCGTAATACACGTTGATCATGGGTAAACCTGTCTTGGATTGTTTGAGAAGGCGAAAAGATGAAACGACTTGTTGTTCGCAGGGGCGCTTCAGGGACGCAGCGCGGTATCGCCGCGGGCCACGCCGGACACGCCGGTGCGCACGACTTCGAGGATATTGTCGGCTCCCAGCGCGCGCAGAAAGGCGTCCAGCTTGCTGCCGCTGCCCGTCACTTCGACGGTATAGATGTTTTCGGTGACATCCAGGATGCGCCCGCGGAAGATCGCGCACAGCCGGGTTACTTCCTCGCGTAGCGCGCCCCTGGCGGCCGTCTTGACCAGCATCAACTCGCGCTCGATGTGCTCACCATCAGTGAGCAACACGACCTTGACCACGTCAACCAGCTTGTTGAGCTGCTTGAGGATCTGCTCGATCACCTCGTCGCTGCCCGAGGTGACGATGGTCATGCGCGACAAAGAGGCATCCTCGGTCGGCGCCACGGTGAGGGAGTGAATGTTGTACGCGCGGGCGGAAAACAGGCCCGCCACACGCGACAAGGCCCCGGATTCGTTTTCTAGCAGGATGGAGACGATGTGTCGCATGCTTACACCAGGATCATTTCGTTCTGGCCGGCGCCGGCCGGAATCATGGGATAGACGTTCTCGGTCTGGTCGGTGACAAAGTCCAGCAACACCAGACGATCCTTCAGGGCCAATGCCTCGTCCAGCGCGCCGCGCACGTCCTGCGGCCGTTCGAAGCGTTTGCCGACATGACCGAAAGCCTCCGCCATCCGCACGAAGTCGGGTAGCGCCTCCATGTAGGACATGGCATAGCGCTTCTGATAGAAGAACTCCTGCCACTGGCGCACCATGCCCATATAGCGGTTGTTGAGCAGCACAATCTTGAGCGGCAGACCATATTGCAGGGCCGTGGACAGCTCCTGGATGCACATCATGTAGCTGGCCTCGCCGGTGACGCAGGCCACGGTTTCCTTGGGAAACGCCAACTGGACGCCAATGGCGGCCGGCAACCCGAATCCCATGGTGCCGAGCCCGCCGGAGTTGATCCAGCGGTTGGGCTTGTCGAACTTGTAATACTGGGCAGCCCACATCTGGTGCTGGCCCACATCCGATGTGACATAGGCGTCGCCGCCCGTTGCCTCGTACAGTTGTTCGATGACGTACTGCGGCTTGATCAGCTCCTTGTCGTGCTTGTAGGTCAGACAGTTGGTGCCGCGCCACTCCTCGATCTGCTGCCACCATTCGCCCAGCGCCTGGGCATCGGGGCCGCGACCTGCGGCACGCGCCTCCTCCAGCAGACCCACCATCTGGCCCATGACATTGCGCACCGAACCCACGATGGGAATGTCCACGCGCACGGTCTTGGAAATGGAAGCCGGATCGATGTCGACATGGACGATCTTGGCGTAGGGACAGAATTTCTCGATATTGCCTGTCACCCGATCATCGAAGCGCGCACCGATGGCGATCAGCACATCACAGTGATGCATCCCCATGTTGGCCTCGAAGGTGCCATGCATGCCCAGCATGCCGACGAACTGCCGGTCGGTGGCGGGGTAACCGCCCAGTCCCATGAGGGTGTTGGTGACCGGGTAGCCCAGCATCCGGCACACCCGCGTGAACACCTCCGCCGCACCATCGAGCACCACGCCGCCACCGGAGTAAATCATGGGCCGCTTGGCGGACAGGATCAGATCCATTGCCTTGCGAATCTGCCCGGGATGGCCCTTGTCCACCGGACGGTAGGAGCGCATTTCAATCCGCTCCGGATAATGAAACTCGGTGCGCGCAATCAGCACATCCTTGGGGATGTCGACCACCACCGGTCCCGGGCGGCCACTGGTCGCGATGTAGAAGGCCTTCTTGATCGTGACCGACAGGTCTTCCACCGCCTTGACCAGGAAATTGTGCTTGACGCAGGGGCGGGTGATGCCGACTGCATCGACCTCCTGGAAAGCATCGGAACCGATGACACTGGTCGGCACCTGGCCGGTGAGGATCACCATGGGAATGGAGTCCATGTAGGCCGTGGCGATGCCGGTGACGGCGTTGGTCGCGCCAGGCCCCGAGGTGACCAGCACCACGCCGGGTCGCCCGGTGGCGCGCGCGTAGCCGTCCGCCGCGTGGGTGGCGCCCTGCTCGTGGCGTACCAGGATGTGTTTGACCGCATCCTGCAGATTCAGCGCGTCATAGAGCGGCAGCACCGCCCCGCCGGGGTATCCGAAGACATACTCCACGGCCTCTCGCTTGAGGCATTCGACGACGATTTCCGAACCGGACAATTCCACGCTCGCTCGCTCCTGGTCCCACCGGACCATCCACTACCCCGGGGCTGACCGAACCGCCCCGC
>JBAUIG010000122.1:0-5515 GCA_049682735.1 Candidatus Macondimonas sp.
GCGCGCTCGGGCTCACGGCCTTCACGACCGGCCAACACCAGCCGACAATGGCCAATCCTGAGATCCAGGGGCTCATAAAGGATGCCGCCCGCCTGTTCCATCAAGACATCCTTGCCGGTGACCCCCAGGTCGGCCCCACCATGGAGCACATAGGTCGGCACATCGGTCGGACGCACGATGAGCAAGCGGATGTGCGGCTGGGATGTGCTCAGGATCAGGCGCCGACTGCGCGCCGGGTCCTCATCCGGAACGATGCCGACCCGCGCCAGCAAGGGCAAGGTTTCCTCCAGAATGCGTCCCTTCGACAGCGCCAGCGTCAGGCACGCTTCAGGCATGGCCTGCCATCGCTCCGATGAACCTCCACTCATTGGGGAATACGCCGGATGCAGGCGCCGAGCTGGCCCAGCTTCTCCTCGATGCACTCATAGCCCCGGTCGATGTGATAGATGCGGTCCACCTCGGTTTCCCCCTCGGCCACCAGAGCGCCCAGCACCAGCCCGGCCGATGCGCGCAGATCGGTGGCCATGACCGGCGCACCGGTGAGCCGCTCAACCCCGTGCACCACCGCCACGTTGCCTTGGACCCGGATATCGGCGCCCATGCGTTCCATTTCCTGCACGTGCATGTAACGGTTCTCGAACACCGTCTCGACCATGGTGGCAGTGCCTTCGGCAATGGCATTCAGGGCCATGAACTGGGCCTGCATGTCGGTGGGAAAGGCGGGATAGGGCGCCGTGCGCACATCCACTGCCCGGGGCCGGCGACCGCGCATGTCGAGGGTGATCGTGTTATCGGCGCAGCGAATCTGGGCGCCGGCTTCCTGCAACTTGGCCAACACCGCATCCAGGGTCCCCTGGCGGATGTTCTTCAGGGTGATCAAGCCGCCCGTGATGGCGCCAGCGATGAGATAGGTGCCTGTCTCGATGCGATCGGGCATGACCTCGTATTCGGTCCCGTGCAGCCGCTTGACCCCCTCGATCACCAAGGTGTCCGTGCCGGCACCTTGCACCCGCGCGCCCATGCTATTGAGAAAGCAGGCGAGATCCACCACTTCGGGCTCGCGGGCGGCGTTCTCGATCACTGTCGTGCCTTCGGCCAGGGTGGCCGCCATCATCAGATTTTCCGTGCCCGTCACGGTGACGGTTTCCAGCACGATGCGCGCGCCTTTCAAACGCCCGGCACTGGCGCGGATGTAACCGTTCTCTACCCGGATGTCGGCGCCCATAGCCGCCAGGCCATCAATATGCAGATTCACAGGCCGCGAACCGATGGCGCAACCCCCGGGGAGGGATACATCGGCGCGGCCGAAGCGGGTAATCAGCGGCCCCAACACCAGAATGGAAGCCCGCATGGTCTTGACCAGATCATAGGGCGCATGGACGTTATCCACTGCGCTGGCATCTACCTCCAGCCCCATGCCGTCGGCCAGGGTCACGCGCACGCCCATGCCGGACAGCAGCTCGATACTGGTCGTCACATCGTGCAAATGGGGAATATTGCGCACCAGGCTCGGTCCCTCGGCCAACAAACACGCCGCCAGGATAGGCAAGGTGGCATTCTTGGCGCCGGAGATACGGGTCTCTCCTTCCAGAGCCTTGCCGCCCACGATGACCAGTTTGTCCATGATTTTGAGCTCCGGACTGCGGTCAGCGCATGGGCGTGCGGGCCGCCCATTCCTCGGGGGTCAGCGTTTCCAGGGCAAGGGCATGAATGGCGCCGCCCACCAAACCCTCGAGTGCGGCATAGACGCGCTGATGGCGCTGCACGGGTCGCAGGCCACTGAATGCGGGCGAAACCACCAGGGCGGCAAAATGGACGCCGTCATCCCCCTCCACCCGGATCGGGTCGGCTTCGGGCATGCGGGCAGCTATCACAGCAGCGATTTCATCAGCGGTCATCTGGAGTCAACACCATAAAGGCAACACAAAATTGGAGGGGGGATAGCCGGCTCGGATCAGAGGCGTCTCAAGGTCGATCAATTTGCCTACAATCGCCAATGATATCGGAAAACCGTGCCCGGGGCATGTCGAGCAGACCCCTTTTCATGCCTGATCATTGCTCTGTTGCCCCTGTCTCGTTAAAATACTAGGTTTTCGAGAATGGGCCACCCAGCCCGTACTGAGGTCATTGCCGTCATGCGCCCCGATATTCATCCCGCTTACCAATCGGTAACGGTCACCTGCAGTTGCGGGAACCGTTTTGAAACCCGCTCCACCCTCGGTCATGAACTGCAGGTTGAGGTGTGCTCCAGTTGCCACCCGTTCTATACCGGCAAGCAGAAGATCGTTGATACCGGCGGTCGCGTCGACAAGTTCCGCCGTCGTTACGGTGCGAAGGATACCGCCGCAACACCTTGATTCGGTTCTGGCGTGCATACGGGCAGGGCCGGCGCTATCGCGGCAGCCCCGCCCTTATGCTTCTCCCTCAAGCGATTCCCCACCCCGGCAGCCCGCCCCCATGATGACGGAAGACGAACTGACTCAAGCGGCACTGGACTACCATGCCAAGCCCAAACCGGGCAAGCTGGCCATTGCCGTCACCAAGCCCTTCACCACCTATAACGAGCTGGCGCTGGCCTACAGCCCGGGGGTCGCGGCACCGGTGCGCGCCATCGTGGCCAACCCCGACGATGCCTTCCGGTACACCTCCAAAGGCAATCTGGTTGCCGTCATCACCGATGGAACGGCTGTGCTCGGCCTGGGCAACACTGGCGCCCTGGCCAGCAAGCCGGTCATGGAGGGCAAGGCGGTGCTGTTCAAGAAGTTTGCCGATGTCGACGTCTTCGACATCGAGGTGGACGCGGAAAGCCCGCAGTCCTTCATCGACACCGTGACACGCATCGCGCCCACCTTCGGCGGCATCAATCTGGAAGACATTGCAGCGCCCCATTGTTTCGAAATCGAGCGGGCACTGGTGGAGCGGCTGGACATACCAGTTTTCCATGATGATCAGCATGGCACCGCCATCATCGTCGCGGCCGGTCTGCTGAATGCGCTGGAACTGCAGGACAAGCATCTGGAGACCGCGCGCATTGTCTGCCTGGGGGCGGGTGCGGCCGGCATCGCTTCGATGAATCTGCTGCTGGCGCTGGGCGCCCGACGCGAAAACCTGATGCTGGTGGACCGGCGTGGCGTGATTCACAGTGGGCGCGAAGGGCTCGATCCCACCAAGGCGGCCTTCACCATTGACACGTCCTGCCGCACGCTGGCCGACGCCATGGTGGATGCGGACGTCTTCATCGGTGTCTCCGGACCCAATCTGGTGACCACCGACATGCTCAAGGCCATGGCCCCGCGCCCGGTGGTCTTCGCCCTATCCAATCCCGACCCTGAGATCCGCCCCGAGATCGCCCTGCGCAGCCGCAACGATCTGATCATGGCCACAGGGCGCAGCGATTATCCCAACCAGGTCAACAATGTCCTGGGTTTCCCCTACATCTTCCGGGGCGCGCTCGATGTGCGCGCCAAGCGCATCAATCGGGAAATGCACATTGCCGCCGTTCAGGCCCTGAGGGCGCTGGCGCATCAGCCGGTGCCGGATGAGGTCCTCCGGGCCTATGGCCGCACCGAACTGGCGTTCGGCCCCAACTACATCATCCCGACCCCACTGGACCCGCGCCTGATAGACACTGTCCCATCCGCCGTGGCCCGCGCCGCCGTGGATTCGGGTGTCGCCCGCGCCTCCTATCCGTCCCACTATCCCCAACCGCCGGTGGAGCTTCACGCCCCTATTTGTTGAGCCCATCCTGCAGGAGTCTTGTCGATGAGCGAACAGAAACTGATCCTGTCCGATCCCGCCACCGGCAAACAGAGTGAGTTGCCCGTCCGCAAAGGCACCCATGGCCCGGCAGTGGCCGATATCGGCACCTTGTACCGCGATCACGGCATGTTCACCTATGATCCCGGCTTCGTCTCCACGGCCAGTTGTCGCAGCGACATCACCTACATCGACGGCAACCAGGGTGTGCTGCTCTATCGCGGCTACCCCATCGAACAACTGGCGGAAAAAAGCAGCTTCATCGAAGTGGCCTATCTGCTGCTGTACGGTGAACTGCCCACCCAGACCCAGCTCGACACCTTCAGCCATTCGATCCGCTACCACACCATGATCCATGAGTCGCTGCGGGACTTTTTCCGTGGCTTCCATTACGACGCCCATCCCATGGCCATGCTGACCGGTGTAGTGGGTTCCCTGTCGGCGTTCTACGGCGTCTCGCGCGATACGCGCGATAAGAACGACCAAGAAATCTTCGCGCACCGCATGATCGCCAAGATCCCCACGATCGCCGCCTGCGCCTACAAGCATTCCATCGGCCAACCCTTCGTCTATCCGCGCAACGACATGGACTACTGCAGCAACCTGCTGCACATGCTGTTCGCGGTTCCGGCCGAGTCCTACGAAGTCGATCCGATGGCTGCCCAAGCGCTGGACATGCTGTTCATCCTGCATGCAGACCATGAGCAGAACGCCAGCACCTCCACGGTGCGGCTGGCCGGCAGCTCCGGCACCAACCCCTATGCGGCGATTTCGGCCGGCGTGGCCTGTCTGTGGGGGCCGGCCCATGGCGGCGCCAATGAAGCGGTGCTGACCATGCTGGAGGAAATTGGCGATGTGAAAAACATTCCCAAGTTCATCACCAAGGCGAAAGACAAGAACGATCCGTTCCGGCTGATGGGCTTTGGCCACCGCGTCTACAAGAACTACGATCCGCGCGCCACCGTGATCCGCGGCATGTGTCACAAGATCCTGAAGCGCCTCGGCAAGGAAAACGATCCCCTGTTCGAGCTGGCACTGGAGCTGGAGCAACTCGCCCTGAACGATGATTACTTCAAGGAAAAGAAGCTCTACCCCAATGTCGACTTCTATTCCGGCATCATCTACAAGGCCCTGGGCCTGCAGACCAACATGTTCACCGTGATGTTCGCCATCGCCCGTACCGTGGGCTGGGTGGCGCACTGGATCGAGATGACCAACGATCCCGAGCAGCGCATTGGCAGGCCACGGCAGATCTATACTGGCGCGGCGCAACGCGACTACATCGAGACCAGCCAGCGCGGCTGACCTCCGTCACGACCTGCCAGCACATCAAGATCAAGGCGGCCTTGTGCCGCCTTGTTTCATTGCAGCAGCCGCAGGCTCATACCGCCATGGCGTCCGTCAGCAGGGCCTTCACCTTGGGCAGACTGGCCCGGACCATCGGGCGGCCAGTGGTCGCGCTCAGAGGCGCCTGCCGGAGTCCGTCGATATCGAACACCACCGCAGCCACCCATACCCCATCGACCTGGAAACGAAACAGCGGATAAGCCGCCTGCGCGCCGGGATTCATGCGCAATCGTCGCTCCTCCAGCCGATAGGGTATGCCCTTGTCCAACAGGTGCAATCCGACCGGCTCGGCCGACTCGGCGAACAGGTGCAGCGTCACCTCGGAATGGGCATCGGCATGACCGCTGAGCACGGAACCCACCAGGCGTGGCTGGAAGGACTGAAAAAAAGCCATGGCCTCGCAGGCCATCTC
>JBAUIG010000123.1:0-4210 GCA_049682735.1 Candidatus Macondimonas sp.
GAGCTGTACCGCTGAGGCTTGCTGCGTCAGCACTTCCGCCTGAACGATTCCGCATAATGGAATGAGCACAAGGCGTTCAATGATTGAATCTAGGCGATGAATTTTCTTATCGATATTCTTGTAGAGATCAGCAAACTTTTCGCCGAGCGACCGTTCTCGCATTGACATCGCGCCCCAGGAGTTGTACTCCTTAGCCATCTCGTCCGTCGTGAATAAACGCTTCAAGAGTTCAGAGTTGAATGAGTCCCACTTGCTGTAATCGTTTGAAAGTACCTCAAACGTTTCTCGAGTTTCGACGCGGTGTTGTTTGAGTTGAAACCCTTTCTCGATTCGTTCTTGGATGCGCGCCTTCGCATCGTCTCTCGATACGGCAAGCTCAAGAACGGGCTTTGGAGCAGGTAGTGGTGGGCGTTTTGTTGCCATTTGATTCCTCTCAGTTAAATCGCCTGAGGTTAGAATTTTCCCCGCGATTTGCGGAATCAGTTCGATATAAGCTGTATCATAAAAGCGGGAAGGCTATGCGCCTGGATAAAAAAAACCGGAAGGTCAATGGGATGACCTTCCGGCGTCGCTTTTTTTGCTTTCTTGAAGTGTTCCGTGATTTTCTGCTGGAAGCTCAGGATCCCGGTGAGCGGCTTGCCTCATTGGCCGCCGATTTCAGGGTTGGCGCCAACAGATTCTTGAGTTTTTCCGGAGCGGCTTCCGGCCGGTAACGCGGTTCATTCGCCACCTGACCCATCTTGACCAATTGTTCATGGGGCGTGCTGTAGATCATGCGCTTGATCAACCAGTCTGGCACCGGGATGTTGGGTTTCATCAACATGACATTGGTCACGCTGGTGCGGTTATTGCCGACCGGTTTCAGGATCCATTGACCGTTCATGCTGCCCATCGCGCTCTTGGTGTCGGGCGGCTGCAGGTCGGCCCGTTCCTTGTAGTGGTAGATCACTTTTTCCGGCTTGGCCTCCACGACGGCTTCGATCACGCTGTCGTTGGCGGGCAGCGGCCAGGGTGGTTCGGCATGGACCTGCAGGATCCAGGTGTGGTCGTTGGGTTGGTCCTTCACTTTCATTGACTTGATCATGGAGCTGCGCCAGCGGGTGGCCGCGTCATAATCCAGGATCAGGCCCATCACGCTGACCAGTGGCGCGTCCACGGTGGTTTCGGCCTTGACTTCGATGCCGCCATTATCGGCATCACGGGAGTAAACGCGGATGCCGTCCGCGTCCTTGCCCAATTTCCAGTCGCTGGCGATGGCTACCAGCGGCAGCAGCATCAGAGCGATGGCCCATAATCGCAAACGCTTCGTGTGTTTCATGATTCCGTTATCCTCGTCCTTGGAGAATTCATCAGTTGGGCAATTATAGATCCGGTAAGCTGCCTGCGCTGCACATAGAGGAACGGCAAATATGAGCGCGGAAATATTGCTTTACGGGGCGAATGGCTATACGGCCCGCCTCATTATTGACCATGCACGGCAGAACGGGGTTCCCCTGGTGCTGGCGGGGCGTGACGCTGTCGCCATTCGCGCCCAGGCGGAGCGCGAAGGCTGGGATGCCCGTAGCTTCGATCTCACCGATTCCCGCCGGATCGCGGAGCAACTCGCGGGGATCAAGGTGGTCATCAACGCCGCCGGACCCTTTGTCCATACCGCCGAGCCCTTGGCGCGCGCCTGTCTGCAGGCAGGCGTGCACTATCTCGACATCACCGGCGAAATCCCCGTGTTTGAGGCATTGGCGGCCCTGGATGAGCCGGCACGAGAGGCGGGCGTGATGCTCATGCCGGGCGTGGGCTTCGATGTGGTGCCCACGGATTGCCTGGCCGCGCATCTGAAGCAGCGGCTGCCCGGTGCCACCCATTTGGCGCTGGCATTCCGGGGTCTGAATCGACTCTCGCGGGGAACGGCCCGCACCGCCGTGGAGCTGGGTCACGAACCGGGCTGGGTGCGGCGGGGTGGTGTGCTGGAGCGGGTGCCTGTGGCCTATCGCAGCCGCACGGTTGATCTGGGCGCCGGACCTGTCAGCGCCATGACCATCCCCTGGGGCGATGTGGCGACCGCGTGGTACACCACCGGCATTCCCAATATCGAGACCTATCTGGTGATGCCGCCCGCCGCAATCCGCTGGGCGCGGCGGAGCGCACCTTTGCAAGGCCTGTTGCGCTATCAGGGGGTGCGGCGCGTGCTGCAGGGCCTGATCCAGCGCACGATGCGGGGACCGGATCACGTCGCCCGCGAGCGCGAGGGGGCAATCTGCTGGGGCGAGGCCTGCGATGCCAGCGGTCACTGCGTGCGCAGCCGGCTCACCCTGCCCAATGCCTATACACTCACGGCTTGGACCGCATTGGCCATCGCCCAGCGTGTGCTGGCGGGCGCGCTGCGGCCCGGTTATGCCACGCCTGCCGGCGTCCATGGCCCTGACTTCATTCTCACTTTTCCTGGCGTGACGCGCGTCGATGTGGACTGAGCCGTGACCGCCTGGATTTCCCATGTGGAGTGGCACTGCCGGGATGCGCAAGCCGTGGCCGATTTCCTCACTGCGCTGTTGGGCTGGGCATTTGCGCCCCATGGCCGGCGTTACCGCGAGGCGATCCCGGTCGACGGTCCCCGGATCGGCCTGCTCCAGGTGGACGTGCTGCCCGCTGGTGAGACCCAGCAGGCCTTCATCGCCGTATCTGAACTGGATGCGCTATTGGCGCGTGTCTGCGTATTGGGCGGCGAAGTGGCGGAAATGCCGGTCACGATCCCCAGCTATGGGCGCTATGCCCGCATTCGGGCGCCGGATGGCACCGTTCTGGGGCTGTTCGAGGCGGCGGTGGGCCTTCGGCCGATTTGATTTTTGCTACACTACCGAGCCCTTGCCGGATGCCTTTGACCGGTCCCGGCGGGTGCAATGGTTTCCGAACAAGCAAGGGAGTCGTCCATGAAAAAACCCGTACGCGTTGCCGTGACAGGCGCCGCTGGCCAGATTGGCTACGCACTGAATTTTCGTATCGCCTCGGGCGCCATGCTCGGCCCCGATCAGCCCGTGATCCTGCAGTTACTGGAAGTGCCCCAGGCCCAGGAAATCCTCAAGGGCGTGGTCATGGAACTCAACGACTGCGCCTTCCCCCTGTTGACCGAGGTGATTGCCACCGATCGGCCCGAGGAGGCGTTCAAGGACGCCGACTACGCGCTGCTGGTGGGTGCGCGCCCCCGTGGTCCGGGCATGGAACGCAAGGATTTGCTGGAAGCCAATGCACAGATTTTCTCGGTGCAGGGCAAGGCCATGGATCAGCACGCCAGCCGCGACATCCGCGTGCTGGTGGTGGGCAATCCCGCCAACACCAACGCCCTGATCGCCGCCAGCAATGCCAAGAGCCTGGACCGGCGCCAGTTCACCGCCATGACCCGCCTGGATCACAACCGGGCGCTGCACCAGATCGCCGCCAAGCTGGGCACACATGTCAATGACGTGCGCCGGGTCACCATCTGGGGCAACCATTCCTCCACCCAGTATCCGGACCTGCATCACGCCACCGTGGGTGGCAAGCCGGCTCTGGCGCAGGTGGATGCCACCTGGTACGCCGAGGAGTTCATCCCGGTGGTGCAGCAGCGCGGCGCCGCCATCATCAAGGCGCGTGGCGCGTCCTCCGCCGCTTCCGCCGCCTCCGCCGCCCTCGACCACATGCGCACCTGGGCGCTGGGTACCGCGGAAGGCGATTGGGTCAGCATGGGCATTCCCTCGGATGGCAGTTACGGCATTCCGGAAGGCGTGGTCTATTCCTATCCGGTCACCTGCCGCGATGGGCAATATCAGATTGTCCAGGGTCTTGAGATCAATGCCTTCAGCCGCGAGCGCATGACCGCGACCTACCAGGAGCTGAACGAGGAGCGGGACGGGGTCGCCGCCCTGCTCTGAAGCGATCCGGCCAGCGAATGTGAGATCGATCGGGGGGCAGGCGACTGTCCCCCTTTTTTCTGGCCTCGCCGGTCCAAGGCCAGACCTTGCTGACCGGTGGCGTGTCCCGCAATCAAGTGCGATGGTCTCATGTGATGACGCTAAGCCCGTGCACTCGGAACCGGGAAGAAACTGATTTTCAGCGGACATGAAAACGGCCCGTTCCCAGTGGGGACGGGCCGTGATATGGATTGAGGCCGTCGGCGCCCCGTTTTTCAGGCCGTGGCCAGTCGTCCTGCACCGCTGTCGGGCGTGATGGCGGCGCCTTCCGG
>JBAUIG010000124.1:0-2230 GCA_049682735.1 Candidatus Macondimonas sp.
GCAACCCGACACAGCCGGTTGAAGCGCTGGGCATTGTCAGGCCAGTCCCGGCCCGCGGCATTGAGATAAGGATTGCCTGGCCGATCGCTGAAGCCGGGGCTTTCCAGCGCCCAGACCGGCACACCCAGGTGTTCGGCGGGAAGTGTGAGCAGGCGGCAGTCTGCAAGGCCCGGGGGCGGTGAAAAGCGCGGCTCCGGCGCCCAATCAGGCGTCTGCGCCAACAGGTCCCGATAGGCCGGAAGCAACACGTGCACATCCGCGCCCAAAGCCGCCAAGGCCATGGGCAGGCCGCCGGCGACATCCCCCAGTCCGCCCGTCTTGATCAGGGGCGTCATTTCGCTTGCCACGAACAGGATCTTGAGCGGTGCTTCGGTACGGGCACTCAATTTGAGCCGACTCATGGGGCTGTTTCCTGACGCTGCAGGATGAGGCCCGCCAAAGGGGGGAGGGTCAGCAATATCGAATGAGGGTGGTCCATCCATGGCATGGCATCACTGGCAACCCCGCCGTCATTGCCCAGATTGCTACCGCCATAGATGGCCGAATCGGAATTGAAGCATTCCCGATACCAGCCCGGTCGCGGTACGCCCACCCGGTAGCCCGGGCGCGGGACCGGGGTGAAGTTCAGGATTACCACCGCTTCGTCCGGACCATTCAGGCGCCGGTAACTGATCACCGACTGCGCCGCGTCATGGCAATCGATCCAGGCGAATCCATCGGCAGTGAAATCATTGCAGTGCAAAGCGGGCCAGCTGCGATAAAGCCGGTTGAGATCTCCCAGAAGCCGCGCCAGCCCCTGGCGGGCAGGCTCCTCGGCCAGCGACCAGGGCAGGGTTTCGTCGTGGCGCCATTCCCAGGGTTGCGCGAGTTCGCTGCCCATGAACAGCAGTTTCTTCCCGGGATAGGTCAGCATATAGCTGAACAGCAGTCGCAGATTGGCCATTTTTTGCCAGTCATCCCCCGGCATCTTCTGCCACAGGGCGCCTTTGCCATGGACGACTTCATCATGGGAGATCGGCAGCACGAAGTTTTCACTGAAGGCGTAGAGCAGGCCGAAGGTCAGGTCCTGATGATCGTAGTGGCGATAGATCGGATCCCTGCTGATGTAGCGCAGCGTGTCGTGCATCCAGCCCATGTTCCATTTCATGGAAAATCCCAAGCCTCCGATGTATGTCGGTCGCGTGACCTGGGGCCAGGAGGTCGATTCTTCTGCCAGGGTGACCGAACCGGGGGCTTCGCGATGCGTCAGCACATTGAGTTCGCGGAGAAAATCAACGGCTTCGAGATGTTCGTTGCCGCCATGCATATTGGGCAGCCATTCTCCGTGAGCGCGCGAATAGTCCAGATAGAGCATCGATGCCACGGCATCGACCCGCAGGCCATCCAGATGGAACACTTCCAGCCAATAAAGCGCACTGGACAGCAGGAAGGCGCGTACTTCGTTACGGCCATAATTGAACACCAGCGTGCCCCATTCCTTGTGTTCCCCCCGGCGCCAATCCTCGTGCTCATAGAGCGCGCTACCGTCGAAGCGTGCCAAACCAAAGCTATCTTTGGGAAAGTGGCCGGGAACCCAGTCCAGATAGACGCCGATGCCGGCCTGATGGCAGCGGTCCACGAATGCGCGCAGGCCGTCAGCCTCTCCGTGGCGGCTGGTGGGCGCGAAGAACCCGGTGGACTGGTAGCCCCAGGAAGCATCCAGCGGGTGTTCGGTAATGGGCAGCAGTTCGATATGGGTGAATCCCAGGGATTGCACATGGGGAATCAACTGGTCCGCCAGTTCGCGATAGCTCAGGAATTCACCATTGGGACGCCGCCGCCAGGAACCGAGGTGGACCTCGTAAACGGAAATGGGCTTGTTTTGCCACCCTTCCCGGCTGGCCATCCAATCAGCGTCCTGCCAGTCATGGCGCTGGGGTCCGCAGACCCGGGCCGCCGTGCCGGGCCGCATTTCGAACTGGCGCCCGTAGGGATCGGTCTTGACCAGGAGCGTGCCATGGGGGCGACTGCGGATTTCGAATTTGTACAGTTGTCCTTCAGTCACAGTGGGGATGAACAGCTCCCACACGCCCGTGTAGCCTCGGCTGCGCATCGGGTGGATGCGGCCATCCCACTGGTTGAACTCACCCACCACACTCACCCGTTCGGCATTCGGCGCCCACACGGCAAACAGCGTGCCGGCAACGCCATCCACCGTACGCAGGTGCGCTCCCAGCAACTGCCAGGCACG
>JBAUIG010000125.1:0-2170 GCA_049682735.1 Candidatus Macondimonas sp.
GCGGCCTGGATCGACAAGATCTTTCCCGGAACCGTCCGCCATCCCCACTGCCCCGACGCAGTGGTGGATAACCTGCCGGCGCTGCTCATGCTGGTGCGGCGTTTCCTGGGCTCTGCGACGACTTGACTCAGATCAAGCGTTCGGCACGAAGCGCAGCAAATTCACCACTCATCATCCATGCTGCGAAGAGTGACTTATAAACAAGGAGGAACCCATGCTCTATCTGGTTTTTTTCATCTTTGTGATCGTATTTCTGGGCGGCCTGTTGCTGGCCTATCGGCACTTCCAGCAAGACGATGTGCCGCTTGCTCTGGCGATGAGGCATGGCGCCGGGGGGTATTGGGATTGGTCATTCTCTATTTCGCGGCCAGCAGCTTGGGGACCACGTTCCCTGGCCGTCTTTGGGCTCTTAGTTCTGGCTGCTCTGGGGGCTGCGGCCTGACGGTGTATGACCGCTTCATCGGGGATGGCGCGCCCAAGGCGATGATCCTCGGCACGGGCTGGTGGCCGTGCTGGGTTGCACGGCGCTGACGCTGGGTGTTTATGGCGCGCTGACGGCTTGACCCGCTTCCCCGAACCGGGAGGGCTCGGCAGGCAGGCGGGGCAGTTGCGGCAATCCCACGACGCGGCGACCAAACTGCAAATGGTGCGCCAGCGGGCCATTGCGCGCCACCTCCAGGGCAAATCGCACCGGCTGCCGGGCACAGACAGCACGTTCATCCCCCGGCAGCAGCTCTTCCTGTTGCACGATCATCCCCCGCTCATTGAGGAAAGCCAGGCTCAGGGGGAGGAGTGTATCTTTCATCCAGAAGCAGGGACGCCCGGGACGCCTGAAGACGAACAGCATCCCGGCATCCGCCGCCAAGGCCGTGCGTCCCGCCAAACCGCGCTCCCGAGCGCGGGCTGTGCGGGCGACTTCCACCTGAATGGGCACCCCATTCACGGCCAAGGTCAGACGTGGCAATGCCTCATCAGGCGCTGCCCCCCATGCCGTCCCCGCCAGCACCCCCCATATCCCTGCGTACAAGCCACCCAACAGCGCGTTCCGTCGCCGGGAACGCCCGGACAGCGCAACGGTCTTTTTGAAGGTGAGCATCTCACGTCACCTCGCCATGCTTCCCATTCCCCTTGTCCGCCAGGAGGCACAATCCCATGTCGATCCCCGTGTTGCCTTGCTATGTGGCCAATCGCCCCGTCCAGACCGATGATCGCCTCCCCGTACGCGACAAATATCACGGCTCGACCCGGTGGGAAGTAAGCCGGGTAGATGCGGCTCTGATGGAATCAGCCATCTCCGGCGCCGTCCAGGCCGCGCCGGCCATGGCACACATGCGCCCTCACGCCCGTCAGGCCATCCTGCGGCATTGCCTGGAACGCCTTCGGGAACAGGCGTCATCCCTGGCCGCGATCCTGGTCCAGGAGGGCGGCAAGCCGCTGACCGCCGCACGTGCCGAAGTCGAGCGTTTGCTCCGCACCTTTGAGCTGGCGGCCGAGGAGGCGGGCCGACCCGAAGGCGCCTTCCATGACCTGCGCGGCAGTCCCTTGAGCGGAGAGACGCTGGCGTTCGAGCGGCGATTTCCGGTCGGTCCCTGCGCCTTCATCACGCCGTTCAATTTTCCGCTGAATCTGGTGGCTCACAAGGTGGCTCCCGCCCTCGCAGTAGGGTGTCCCTTTGTCCTCAAACCGGCCAGCAATACGCCTGTCAGCGCGCTGATGCTGGGGGAAATCCTGGCCGAGACCGACCTGCCGCCCGGCGCCTTTTCCATTGTGCCTTGCACGCGGGAGGCCGCAAACGCACTGGTGGAAGACGATCGGCTGCATTTGCTGAGTTTTACCGGATCGGCCGCCGTGGGCTGGGACCTCAAGGCGCGGGCAGGGAAAAAACGCGTCACCCTCGAACTGGGGGGCAACGCCGCCTGTATCGTGGCGGCCGATGCCGATCTGGAACGCGCCATCCCGCGCATCGTTCAAGGGGGCTTTGGCAACTCCGGCCAAAGCTGCATCAGCGTCCAGCGCATCCTGGTGCATCGCTCGCTGGAATCGGCGTTCCGGGAACGGCTGCTGGACGCGGTTGTCGCCCTGACCGTGGGCGACCCGGCGCATGCGGATACGGTGGTCGGACCGCTGATCGATGAAGACGAGGCGATACGCCTGGAAAAATGGATCGCCG
>JBAUIG010000126.1:0-7721 GCA_049682735.1 Candidatus Macondimonas sp.
CCCGGATTGCTGCCGACCACGCTTCACGACCATCTGACCTATGGCCTGCGGTTGCGGGGCGAGACGGATCAGGAGCTGCTGGATGGGCGCGTGGAAGCCACGTTGCGCCGATGTGGTTTATGGACGACGCTGGCCGATGTGTTGCACCGGCCTGGCGTCACCGTGAATGGCGAGCGGTGTTACTTGTTGGCACTCGCGCGGGTTTTGATGCTGGAACCTCGGGTGGTGTTGCTGGATGTTCCGGGTGTTTCCTTGAGTCCGGCTACTATTAATCAGGTCGAGGGCATATTGCATGAACTGCAACATGATCATGCCATCCTGATGGCCACGCATGATCTGTCCCAGGCGGCGCGTTTGTCGGAGGCCTGCCTGTTCCTGCGGGCGGGTGAATTGGTCGAATTCGGTCAAACGGATCGCATGTTTACCTGCCCCGATCGGCCGGAGACAGAACATTACTTGGCCGGGCGCTATGGCCCGATGCGCACGAACAACCCGAAGCATTGGAGGAAGCATGGAAGCCAGTGACATCACGCAGCATACGTCGCGTCGTTACAACGAGGAGCTTGAGGGCATACGCAGCCGGGTGTTGACCATGGGCGGCGCGGTCGAGGATCAGATCGACCAGGCGATGCGGGCGCTGGTGGCCTCCGACGGGCAATTGGCTGAGGAGGTCGTGGCTGCGGATCATCGCGTCAACCTCCAGGAAGTGACGCTCGATGAAGAGTGCAATCGAATCCTGGCACGTCGGCAACCCGCTGCGGGGGATCTGCGCCTGATCATCACGGTCCTCAAGATCATCACGGATCTTGAAAGGGTGGGCGATGAGGCCTGCAAAATTGCCCGTATGGCCAGTCATCTCGCACAGATGGACCGTTCCCCGCATGGTTACCATGCCCTGGAGCATCTGGCAGTGCGGGCCCGGGCCATGCTGACCGATGCGCTCGACGCCTTCGCCCGCATGGATCCGCGGGCGGCGTTGCAGGTGGTGCATGCCGATGAAGAGGTGGACCGGGAATACGAGGCCATCTGGCGCCAGAACATTACCTTCATGATGGAAGATCCCCGCACCATCCGTCGCATGCTGGACATCATCTGGTGCGCCCGTGCCTTGGAACGCATCGGGGATCATTCCCGCAACATTGCCGAATATGTGATTTTCCTCGTGGGCGGCCGCGATGTCCGCCATATTTCCCTGCAGGAAATGCGGGCTGCCGTGGAGCGCTTGCTCCCGCCGGACCGTACGCTGCCCCCTGAGCCTTGAGTCTGCCACGCCAGACATAAAAAAAACGCCCCTTTAGGGGCGCGAAGTGCGAGAGAGGGAGATCGGAGGATCTGTGCACACGATGCTGTGTACGATAATTCTCAAGCACAGATTAAGCCAATTGTGTTTCACATTTATTAATCAATGTGTTGAAATATCGATGTGGGAGAAGAGCTTCCGCAGAGGTCTGGTTTGTGGTCCGGCTTGGTGCGATCCTGTCCGCCGTCCCCCAGAATTGGTGCGCCCGCAGGATTTCTCCATTGTCTCCGTCATTTCCCCGTTCTTTTGGTATATGGTCTTGGCTGACATGGGCCGCGTTGCTCGCCCTGAGTGCAGTGGTGGTCTACGCTGCCTACCTGGATCAGCAGATCGTCAGCCGTTTCGAAAGTCGCCGCTGGTCACTGCCGGCCCAGGTCTATGCGCGTCCCATGGAGCTGGGGGTCGCCGAACCCGTGAGTTCCAAGCGCCTGCTCCGGGAATTGGAACGGGCTGGCTATCGTGCAAGCGAGAATCTTAGATCCCCGGGAACCTACCGTTCGGAGGGAACAGGACGCCTGTCGATCCATGTGCGGGCCTTGTCATTCTGGGATGGTCCCCAACCGGCCCGGCGTATTCGTCTGGGTTTTGATGCCTCGGGGATCAGTCACCTGGACGCCCTGGATGGTGCGCCTGCACCATCGCTGATCCGTCTGGATCCGGAACTCATTGGTTCACTTTATGGCACGGACGGCGAGGACCGCGTGCTGGTGCGACTTGCGGAAGTGCCCGAGCCACTGCTGTTGGGACTTTTGGCAGTGGAGGACCGCCATTTCTCGCAGCATCCGGGCATTGACCCGGGCGCGATATTGCGCGCCGCGCTGGCAAATCTGCGTGCCGGACGCATCGTCCAGGGCGGTAGCACCCTGACCCAGCAACTGGTCAAGAACCTGTTTCTCGACAGTGATCGGACCTTCCGGCGCAAGTTCGATGAGGCCCTGATGGCCTTGTTGCTGGAATGGCATTACGACAAGATCGAAATCCTCGAGACCTACCTGAACGAAGTTTATCTGGGCCAGCAGGGTGGACGGGCCATCCATGGTTTTGGGCTCGCCAGCGCCTATTATTTCGGCAAACCTTTGGGTGAACTCGAGATCCAGGAATTGGCACTGCTGGTCGGGATGGTTAAAGGCCCGACTTATTACCATCCGCTGCGCCACCCTGAGCGGGCCCGTGCCCGTCGCGATACGGTGCTGGGGCTGTATGCCCAGGCGGGATTGCTGGATGACGTCGCGCTCCGAACGGCTCAAGCCAAGCCCTTGGGCGTCAGGGCCAATCTTCAACGCAGCGGGGATTACGGCGCGGTGTTGGGTTTGGTGCGCAATCACCTGCTGCGGGATTATCCCGCCGAGGATCTGACGGCCGAGGGATTGCGGATTTATACCACCATCGACCCCGAAGCCCAGGCCCAGGCACGCCAAGCTCTGGTGAGCCAATTGGATCGTCTGGCGCAGCGCGGCAAGGCAGGATTGCAGGGCGCGGTGGTGGTGGCGGACGTGCTTACCGGAGAAATTCATGCGGTGGTCGGCGGCCGGAATGATGCGTTGGGGGGGCTGAATCGGGTTCTCGCGGCGCGGCGTCCCATTGGATCTTTGGTAAAACCGGCGGTTTATCTCGCGGCCCTGGAATCGGGCACCTATACCCTCGTGAGTCCACTGCGGGATGAGCCGGTGGCGGTGAAGGTGCCGGGCGGGTCGGTATGGCGTCCGGGCAATGCTTCCGGGCGATTCCATGGTGAGGAACCCCTCTTCCAGGCCCTCGCTCAATCCCATAATGCGGCCACCGTGCATCTGGGGCTCGCGGTCGGATTGCCCCAGGTGGTGAAGACACTCAAGGCCCTTGGGGTGGAAGCGGATATCCCGGTGGTGCCTGCGCTGTTGCTGGGCGCTCTGGAGTTGACCCCCATCGAGGTGGCTCAAATGTATCAGACCTTGGCGGGCGGAGGGCTCTACACACCCTTGCGAGTCATCCGCGAAGTCATCTCCACGTCGGGCACCCCCCCGCGCCGTTATCCTCTCTCTCTGCGTCCGGCGGCTTCGCCGCAAAGCACCTATCTGCTCCATGCCGCCCTGCGTCAGGTGATGTTGCAAGGCACGGCGCGGGCTGCTGCCGACCTGCCTGCTGCATGGGAAGCGGCGGGTAAAACCGGGACCACCGATGATCTGCGTGATGCCTGGTTTGCCGGTTACGCGGGCGATCAACTGGCGGTGGTCTGGGTGGGTCGGGATGACAACACGCCGATGGGACTTACGGGGGCCAGCGGCGCCCTGCCGATCTGGCTGGGCACGATGCGGACACTTGGGATTCGCACCATACCGCGCATGCTGCCCGACGGGGTGGGAATGCATTGGGTTGATGGAAGCAGTGGCCGTGCGGCTGGGCCGGAATGTCCAGGCGCCATCCAGCTGCCTTTCCGGGATGGAAGAGGGCCAGTGGATCCATTGCCCTGTGCGCTATCCGATGCGTTGCCGGAAGATGCAAATGGTCCATCGCCTGTGCAGCAATTCCAGAAGTGGTGGCGCGGTTGGCTGGGTGAGTAAATCAGACAGAACGCCATTGGGGAAAATTTGATGTTAAAAGACCGGGTAATTGCAGCGATTGCGCTGATGTTGCTGAGCGCTTGCAGTGCGGGGGTTCGGCTGCCCGCCTCTTCGCCACTGCCACCAGTTCCACCCCCGGCGCCTGGCTCAATCCCAACCTCACCTCCTGCGGGCGCGGAGACGAGGCGCACCCTGCCGCCACCCAAACGGGATGAGACGCTTGCGCAGCCGCTGAGTCCTGCGGCAGCGACGTTGCTGGTGCAAGCGTCGACACAGCGCGAGCAGCGCCAGTTCGATGCCGCCGCAGCGACTTTGGAGCGCGCGCTGCGTCTGGCGCCGACCCATCCCGAGCCCTGGTTGACACTGGCGGCAGTTCGTCTGGAGCAAGAGCGGCCCGAGGATGCCGAGGGTCTGGCCCGGCGCGCCTTGTCCTTGGGGGGTGGAGTTCGCGCGGTTCGCCAGCGGGCTTGGCTTTTAATTGCACAGGCCCGTCAAGCGCGCGGGGACATGCCGGGCGCTCAGGAAGCGCGTGCGCGGGCTGACCGTGATTCATGACTGAATCGACAGACGCCGGGATCTGGGCCGAGGGTTCACCACTGACCCGGCAACTGTCTGGTTATCAGTTGCGGTCGGGCCAGGTGCGCATGGCCGCCTGGATCACCGAGGCGCTGGCTGATCGCCATGCGCGTGTGATCGAAGCCGGCACAGGGATAGGCAAGACCTTCGCCTATCTGGTGCCGGTGCTCACCGGAACGGAGCGGGTGCTCGTTTCCACCGCCACCCTGGCTTTGCAGGATCAGGTGATGGGCAAGGACTTGCCGTTTCTGCAACGGGTTCTGGGGGTCCGGCGTCACATTGCCTTGCTCAAGGGACGCGGGCGCTATCTGTGCCGCTATCGTTTTTCCTTGGCCGAGCAGGATCTCTGGTTCGACGGTCGAAGCACATTGGGCCGGATACGGCCTTGGGCCGAACAGACCCAGTCTGGGGATTTGTCCGAATGCGCCGGCTTGCCCGACCATCCGGAGTTGATCACCCGCATCACGGCCACCGGCGACACTTGCCTGGGACAGGAATGCCCGGAGATCAAGGCGTGCCACGTGCTCAAGGCGCGGCGCGCCGCGATGGAGGCCGAGGTGGTGGTGATCAACCATCATTTGCTGTTCGCCGATCTGGCGCTGCGCGGCGAGGGATTCGGTGAGCTGCTGCCCGGCGCCGAGGCGGTGGTGGTGGACGAGGCCCACCAGTTTGCGGAAGTGGCAACGCAGTTTTTCGGCAGTACGGTCAGCACCCGGCAGATGGGCTTGCTCACGCGCGATCTTCGGGTCGAGATGCAGGCAACGAGCGGGGGTGATCATCCGGATCTGATGCGGGCTGCGGAATCCATGGAGGCAGCTGCCCAGGCGCTGCGACGCAGCTTGCCCGAGGGTGAGCGGCGCTTCGCCTGGGAGGGGGCCACGAACCACACGGATTTCGCGGCTCAGCGCGATCTGCTTTGCCAGCGTCTGGATGCGTTGGTCGTGGGGCTGGAGACTGTTGCCGAACGGAGCCCGGGTCTGGCGCAAGGCTTGCGACGGGCAGAGAATCTGCGCGATGCCTTGATGCAGTGGGGAAAAGCGCTGGCGGGCGAGGAGCGGGTGCATTGGTTGCAGACCACCCGCACCGGGGTGTTGATGCATGCCACACCGCTGGCAGTTGGGCCGCAACTGCAACAATTCCGCGAGCAACGGCCCTGCGCCTGGATTTTCACCTCAGCCACATTGGCGGTTGGGAGTGACTTTTCCGGCTTCCTGCATGAAGTCGGTCTGGATGCGCAGACGCCTTGTCTGCAACTTCCCAGTCCGTTTGACTACCCGCGCCAAGCGCTGATGTATCTGCCTGCGGGTCTGCCGCTGCCCGACGCGCCCGGCTATGACGCAGCGTATCTGGATCAGGTGCGCACGGTACTGGAATGGAGCGGCGGGCGCGCCTTCCTGCTGTTCACCAGCCATCGAGCCTTGCGTCATGCAGCCGGAATGCTGGCCGACTTACCCTTTCCGCTGCTCATCCAGGGGGAAGCGCCGCCGGCCCAATTGCTCGCTCAATTCCAGCAGGCGGGCAACGCGGTGCTGCTCGGCGCGGCGAGTTTCTGGGCCGGCGTGGATGTCCGGGGGTCTGCGCTGCAGTTGGTGGCCATCGATCGCCTGCCGTTTGCGTCCCCGGATGATCCCGTGCTGCAGGCGCGGCTCAATGCGGTGCGGGCACGTGGTGGCAATCCCTTCCGCGAATGTCAGTTGCCCGCCGCAGTCATTACCCTGCGCCAGGGCGCCGGCCGGCTGATCCGCGATGCGCGGGATCGGGGCGTGCTCATGCTGGGGGATGGGCGATTGGTCGCCCGATCTTATGGTCGGACTTTCCTGGCCAGCCTGCCGCCCATGCCGATGACCCGTAATGCGACCGAGGTAGCCAATTTTTTTGCCATGCTGCGCGCTGAGGAGCAAGCAAACGATGCGCTTACTGGCCATTGATGGTGCAACCGAACAGGCTTCGGTGGCCTTGTGGATCGACGGCGCCGTGATGTATCGCGAGCGCTTGGCGCCCGGCGGACATGGCGATTGGCTGTTGGCCACGGTGCATGAGGTATTGGCGCAGGCAGCGTGTCCGCTCACGGCGCTTGACGCACTGGCATTCGGACGGGGACCCGGCAGCTTCACCGGGCTGCGGGTCGTCGCGGCGATGGTGCAGGGACTGGCCTTCGGCGCGGACCTGGGCGTCATCCCCGTCTCGGATCTGGCCATGCTCGCCCAAGACGAGGCGGAGCGCGGCGATGGGGCGATTATCGCGGCGCTGGATGCGCGCATGGGAGAGGTTTATTGGAGCGCATTCCAGGCAGAACAGGGCGCGATCAGGGCATTGGCTGGCGAAACGGTGTCACCGCCCGAAGCTGTTTGTGTGCCCATCGGGGTGCACGGATGGCGTGGCGCGGGCAATGCTTGGCTTGCTTATCCGAATTGCCTGCCCGATGGCGTTCGGCAACCGGACACAGCCACCTTGCCCTCGGCGCGTAGTCTGATGGCGCTGGGGATTTCGCAATTGCGAGCCGGGCGGGTATTGCCGCCTGAGGCGGCCTTGCCGGTCTATGTGCGTGATCAAGTCGTTCAGTCACGCTAAATTCCAATCACGTGACGGACTATAAAGCACTCAAAAGAAAAGCCCGGTTTTTACACCGGGCTCTTCCAAGGAAAGGCTCGAAGCAGCTTACTCAGCTTTAAGCTTTTCTTTCTTGGTGGCAGACACAACCGCTACGACGCGACGGTTCAGCTGACGACCCTGGTCGGTCTTGTTGTCAGCCACGGGCCGTTCTTCACCGTAGCCTACGCTGCTCAGGCGGCTTGGCTCGACCTTAAACTGGTCGATCAACACCTGACGTACGGCCTCGGCACGACGCTGCGACAGACTCAGGTTGTAGGCATTGGTGCCCATCGAGTCGGTATGGCCTTCAATCACGGTATCCGTCATCGGATACTGCTTCATGAAGTCGGCAACCTTCTTGATTTCAGGATAGTACTCTGGCTTCACCACAGACTTGTCGAAGTCGAACAGGACTTCCAGACGGATGGTGACCGGCTTCTCGATGACGATGTAGCAGCCCTCGGCATCTACCTTGGCACCTGAGGCGGTTCCAGGGCAGCGGTCGCGCGAATCAGGTACGCCGTCGCCGTCCGCGTCACCATCGACGGGTTCTTCCATCATGACGGGTTCCGGGGCCGGAGCAGGTTCAGCGCTTTCGCCGAAGGTGTAACCCACTACCAGATGAGCGATATAGTCTTCAATGTTGCTATCTGTGTAGCTGACATAACGGCCATCCAGACGGGCAAACAGGTTGTCGGTCAGATTGGCTTTCAGAC
>JBAUIG010000127.1:0-3947 GCA_049682735.1 Candidatus Macondimonas sp.
CAACACGTCCATCCACACATGCTGCGGCATGCGTTCGCCACCCATCTGCTGGAATCCAGTGGTGACCTGCGCGCGGTGCAGGAGCTGCTGGGCCACCAGCGTCTCAGCACCACCCAGATCTACACCCACCTGGACTTCCAGCACCTGACGCAGGTCTACGATCGCGCCCACCCGCGCGCCCGGCGCCAGGCCCAACCGCCCCCGGATCCCGACGGCATGCAGTAGAATCCTCCTTTCAAGTCCCGCCGGCGTCGGCGCACCAGGACGAGGAGCAATGCAGCAGTTTCACGGTACGACCATTCTTTCCGTACGCCGCAATGGCCAGGTGGCCATCGCTGGTGACGGCCAGGTGTCCATGGGAGACACCGTCATGAAAGCCAATGCGCGCAAGGTCCGGCGGCTTTATCGCGACCGCGTGCTGGCCGGTTTCGCAGGCGGCACGGCCGATGCGTTCACCTTGTTCGAACGCTTCGAGAGCAAGCTGGAAGCTCACAGCGGCCACCTCACCCGGGCGGCGGTGGAGCTGGCCAAGGACTGGCGCACCGACCGCATGCTGCGCCGTCTGGAAGCGCTGATGTGCGTCGCCGATACCACAGCATCCCTCGTGATCACCGGCAACGGCGATGTCATCGAACCCGCCGATGCCATCATGGCCATCGGTTCGGGCGGCAACTATGCGCTCGCCGCGGCGAGGGCACTACTGGCGGAGACACCCCTGTCGGCGCGCGACATCGTGGAGAAGAGCCTGCACATCGCCGGCGACATCTGCATCTACACCAACCACCATCTCACCATCGAGACCCTGGACGCCGCCTGAAGGCGGGCGCGTCCGGCGAGGAAGACCCATGTCCCAGATGACCCCGCGGGAAATCACCGAGGAACTGGACAAGCACATCATCGGCCAGCAGGCTGCCAAGCGCGCCGTGGCCATCGCCCTGCGCAACCGCTGGCGCCGCCAGCAGGTGCCCCCGCCTCTGTCGCAGGAAATCACGCCCAAGAACATCCTCATGATCGGGCCCACCGGCGTGGGCAAGACCGAGATCGCCCGCCGCCTCGCCAAGCTGGCGCGCGCGCCCTTCGTCAAGGTGGAGGCCACCAAATTCACCGAAGTGGGTTATGTGGGCCGCGATGTGGACACCATCATCCGCGATCTGGTGGAAACCTCCTTCAAGATGACTCGTGAACTGGCCGTCGCCGCGGTGCGGGTACGTGCCGAGGATGCCGCCGAGGAGCGCATCCTGGATGCCCTGCTGGCCACGCCGCGCCCGGCGCCCGGTGTGGTCGGCAGCGGCCCCAGCGAAGACACGCGCCAGAAGATGCGCAAGATGCTGCGGGAAGGCGCGCTGGATGAGCGGGAAATCGAAATCGAGGTGCGCGGCAACCTGGGCGGGGTGGAAATCATGGCGCCCCCCGGCATGGAGGAGATGACCAACCAGCTGCAATCCATGTTCCAGAACCTGGCCGGCAACCTGCAGAGCCGCCGCCGGCGCCTGAAAGTGAAGGAAGCCTTGAGCGCACTCACCGACGAGGAAGCGCTGCGGCTGGTGAACGAGGAGGAAATCAAGCAGCAGGCGGTGCGCAATGCCGAGGAAAACGGCATCGTGTTCCTCGATGAAATCGACAAGGTCTGCCGGCGCGCCGATCATGCGGTGGGCGCGGATGTCTCCCGCGAGGGCGTGCAGCGCGACCTGCTGCCCCTGGTGGAAGGCTGCGCGGTCACCACCAAATACGGCACGGTGCACACCGACCACATCCTGTTCATCGCCTCCGGGGCCTTCCATGTCGCCAAGCCCTCGGACCTCATCCCGGAATTGCAGGGCCGTCTGCCCATCCGCGTCGAGCTGCAATCCCTGGGGGTGGAGGATTTCGAACGCATCCTGACCGAGCCCGATGCCGCCCTGACGCGCCAGTACCAGGCGCTGCTGGCCACTGAGGGCGTGACCCTGGAATTCACGCCGGCGGGCGTGCGGCGGCTGGCGGAAGTGGCCTTCGAGGTCAACGAGCGCACCGAGAACATCGGCGCCCGACGCCTGCATACCGTGCTCGAGCGCCTGCTGGAAACGGTATCCTATGATGCGCCCGATCACGCCGGCACCACCTTGGCGGTCGACGCGGACTACGTGGACCTTCACCTGGGCGCCCTGGCCCAGGATGAGGACCTGAGCCGCTACATCCTGTAACCAAGGAAGCCTGCCATGACCGCTGCGTCCACCCCGCGCCTGACCGCCATGACCCTGCACCGCCGCTCGCGGGTGCTGGAGGTGGCCTTCGACAGTGGCGAGGTGTTCCAACTGCCCTGTGAATACCTGCGCGTGTTCTCGCCCTCGGCCGAGGTGCGCGGCCATGGCGCCGGGCCGTCGATGCTGGTGGTGGGCAAGGAAGCAGTCAACATCCAGGCCATCGAGCCCACTGGCCATTACGCCGTGCGGCTGGTGTTCGACGACGGCCACAACAGCGGCATCTATACCTTCGGCCAGCTTCATACGCTGGGCCTGGAACAGGCGCACAACTGGAGCGCCTACCTCGCCCGCCTGCAAGCGGCCGGTTACACGCGCAAATCCATCCCACAGGATGCCCCGTCATGAACCGCGATCAGGATCCCACGCCGGACGACATCGATTTTGGCTTCGAGCGCGTCCGGCGCGAGGACAAGCAGCGTCTGGTACGCGGCGTGTTCGATTCAGTGGCGGATCGCTACGACCTCATGAACGATCTCATGTCGATGGGGCTGCACCGGATCTGGAAACGCTTCACGGTTGCCCTCGCCGGGGTGCGGCCGGGCGAGCGGGTGCTGGATCTGGCCGGCGGCACCGGCGATCTGGCGGGAGCTTTCCTGCCCCAGGTCGGGCGCGAGGGGCTGGTGATCCTGAGCGACATCAACGCCGCCATGCTGGGCCGCGGGCGGGAACGACAGGTGGACGCGGGCCATGCGGGCAATCTGGCTTATGTGCAGGCCAATGCCGAGGCCCTGCCGCTGGCCTCGGGCAGCGTGGACTGCGTCACCATTGGTTTCGGTCTGCGCAATGTCACCGACAAACCCGCCGCCCTGCGCGAAATGGGACGGGTATTGCGGCCGGGCGGACGGGCCCTGGTGCTGGAATTTTCCCAGCCCCGCATCGCGCCGCTGAAGCCCGTCTATGATTGGTATTCCTTCAATGTGCTGCCGCGCCTGGGCCGGCTGGTGGCCGGCGATGCGGACAGCTACCGCTACCTGGCCGAGAGCATCCGCGTGCATCCGGACCAGGAAACCCTGAAATCCATGATGATGGAAGCGGGCTTTGCGCGCTGCCAGTATTTCAATCTGGCGGGCGGCATCGTCGCCGTACACCGCGGATTTCGGATCTGAGCATGGCGACAAACGATGCCCTTCCCCTGGCCCTGCTCGAACGGGGATTGAACCATACCCTGCGCGACAGCCCGGCCGCTGCGCGCCTGCTGGCGCAGCTGAACGGTCAGGCGCTGGCACTGCATGCCGAGGAACTGGGGCGAACGCTGTATCTGGTCGCTCATCCCGCCGGCCTTCAGGTGCTGATGCAGGCGGACCGGCCCGCCCAGGCGACCCTCTCCGGCACCCTGTTCGGCCTGTCCCGGCTGGCGGCAGGCAGCGCCTCGGGCCGATTGCCGCCGGGGGTGCGGCTCGTCGGCGAGATCGAAGTGGCCGAACAGTTCCAGCGCCTGCTGGCCCTGGCCCGGCCCGATTTCGAGGCGCTGCTGGCACGCGGCCTGGGCGATGCGCTGGCTCACACGGTGGGCACGGGGTTGCAGCGGATCGGCCGCTGGGTCAGCCGCAGCCTGTTCAGCCTGGGACAGGATGCCAGCGAGTATCTGCGCTACGAAACCGATCTCCTGCCCGATCGTTCCGAGGTGACGGCCTGGGTCGATGAGGTGGACCGGTTGCGGGACGATGTGGCGCGTCTCGCAGCGCGCGTGGAGCGACTGCAACAATC
>JBAUIG010000128.1:0-3797 GCA_049682735.1 Candidatus Macondimonas sp.
CGGTAACAGGTCCCCGGTCCCTGGCGCCCGGCGCGGCCCGCGCGCTGGTCGGCTGCCGCGCGGGACACCGGCACGGTGATCAGATGCTCCATCGCCCGCGCCGGATCGAAGCGCACGGTGCGCGACCAGCCCGTATCGATGACGGTGGTGATGTCCGCCAGCGTGAGGCTGGTTTCGGCCACGGCGGTGGACAGCACCAGTTTGCGCACCCCGGCGGGAGCGGGCATCAGGGCCGCTTCCTGCGCCTCCGGCGCCTGGTCACCATACAGCGGCAGGATCCGCACGGCGGCGCCCAGATCGGCCTGTTCCAGATCGGCGGCGAGATGACGGATTTCGGGGACGCCGGGCAGGAAGACCAGAATGCCGCCATCGGTTTCGGTGAGCGCGCGGCGTACGGCGGCGACCCGCTGCGCCGCTCCGGCCCGGCCCGGCGCCGATACCGGGCCGGGGGCATAATGCAGCGCCACCGGATACGCTCGCCCAGGGCATTCCAGAACCGACGCACCCCCCAGCAGGCGGGCGTGGGCCTGACCTGCCACCGTGGCGCTCATTGCCAGCAGTCGCAGATCATCCCGCAAGGCCGCGCGCGTCTCGAGCGCCAGCGCCAGACCCAGGTCGGCCTGCAGGCTGCGTTCATGGCATTCATCGAAGATCACCAGGCCGAAATCGCTCAAGGCGGGATCGCTCTGGATCAGGCGGGTGAAAATGCCATCGGTCACGACTTCGATGCGGGTGCGCGGACCGATGCGTTGTTCCAGACGCACGCGGTAACCCACGGTCTCGCCCACTGCTTCATGGCGCTGCGCGGCCATGCGCCGGGCGGCCATGATGGCGGCGAGGCGGCGCGGCTCCAGCATCAGGATGCGCCGCCCCGCCAGCCAGGGAGCGTCCAGCAGCGCGGGGGGAACGGCCGTGGTCTTGCCCGCCCCCGGCGCCGCCTGCAGCACCAGGACGCCACGCACAGCCAGCAGGCGGCTGATTTCGGGCAACAGGGGGGTAATGGGCAGGGCGGATGTCACGGCAACCTCGTCATCGCATCATTGTACCCAAGCCCCAATCCCGGTACCGGGGCGGCGATTGATGCTATCTTTCTGCGCTTTAACCGCTGCCTGCCAAACCTGATACCTCAATGAACCTGACCACCCCTCGCCAGTGGTTTCCCGGCACTCAGCCCCGGGCGACCCATCCCGCCCTGGAACAGGCGGGCCTGGCCGGCCTGGCGATCTACGCGCTCATGCTGACCGTGAGCAAGGACCTGTGCTATGTGGGCGAATGGCTGATGCTGCTGGCCCTGGCGGCGAGCTGGCCGCTGGCCCGGGACCGGCTGCTGTGCGACGGCATTTTCCGGCTGTTCCTGGTCTGGAGTGCGTACCTGATCCTGTCCTGCGTGATCGGTACATACTGGGTGCCGGGCTCTTTGGGCGACCAGGCCATGGTCGCCAAGCGCTGGGTGAAGCTGGGTTTCATCGTCCTGGTGGCGTGGTGGCTGGGTGGCGACTGGCGCACGATTCGCCGCCTGTATCTCGCGCTGTTCCTCGCTTTCGCCGTGGTCATGTTGCCTTATTTCCTCTACCCCCTGTACTGGGAAAAGGGACTGACTGGCGGACGGCTGCGTTTTGGCATGAATCCCCAGCGCAGTGCCCTGTTCTTTGCCACTGCCCTGCTGGGACTGCTCTTTCTGGCGCGTGATGTCTGGGGCGACCGGCTGGAACGGCACTTTCGCCGGCGCGTGGCCCTGTGGGGCCTGGCCATCCTGCTGATGACGATGGGCCTGCTGTTCACCCAGACCCGGGGCGCCTGGATCGCGGTGGTGACGGGACTGGGGGCAAGCCTGCCCATGCTGTTGATTGGCCGGGCTGCCCCGGCGCATCGGGGCTGGACCATGGTGGGCGGCGCCATGGGGCTGGCACTGGTGGTCGCGATCGGGGCCGTGCAATGGACGCATATCGTCAGTCGGTTTGCCGAGGAAAATCCGGTTTTCACGTCACTCCAAAGTGGCCAATGGCAAGAGGTACCAAACACTTCGCTCGGCCGTCGTATCCATCTATGGCATTGGGGCTGGACAATTTGGCAGGAGAGTCCATGGCTGGGGATCGGGATCGACAGCATACGCCCGCTGGCAGCAGCCAGCGATTTGGCCCTCCAGCTGGACGACTTCGAAATCCCTCATTTGCATAACAGCTGGCTGGAATTACTGGTATCGACCGGCGTGGTGGGCGTGGGTCTGTTCATCTCCTTTGCGCTGCTCGCTGCGCGGGGGGGTTGGTGGGCCTACCAGACCGGCCGGCTGCCGGGACGTTTCTTGTTGATGCAATGGACGATTTTCGTGATGTTCCTGGTGGCCAACTTCACCGAGGCCCATATCACCAAATGGATCTTCTGGCCCTATCTCGCGCTGTTCTGGGGCAGCCTGTATTCCCCCGCCTTCTGGTTTCGCCAGTCGCCGTCCCCATGAGCCCCAACGACAGTGCCTCGATCACCATCGTCATCCCGGCCTATCAGGCGGAGGGCTTCTTAACGCGTGCGCTGGAGTCGGTGGCCGCCCAGAGCGATGCAGATTGGGAACTGATTGTCGTGGACGACGGCTCGCACGACGGCACACTGGCCCTCGCCCAGCGCCATGCTGCGCGCGACCCGGCACGGATGCGCGTCCTTGCCCAAGCCAACGCCGGGCCGGCAGCGGCGCGCAATCGCGGCATGGCGGAAGCTCAGGGCGAGTACGTGCTGTTTCTGGATGCAGACGATGCCCTGATGCCGGACGCCCTCGAACGCTTACGAGAGGATCTGCGCGCCCATGGACCCGTGGATTTCCTGTTCGGCGGCCACGCAGTAGTGCGGCTGGACGGCAGCCGCAGGACACTCATCCCCGGGCCGGCGCAGGGCGAACCGCTGCGGGATTTCCAGGACTTCCTGCGGGGACGGGGCGTGGGGCCAACGCATGGGGCACTGCTCATGCGCCGCGAACTGGCCGTCCGGCTGGGTTATCCCCCATCGATCCGCAACAACGAGGATGTCGTCCTGTTCGCGCAGATGCTGGCCCTGGGTCGCAGTCGCAGCCTGCCCGCCGTGCTGGCAACCAAATACCGCCGCGCGGCAAGCCTGCGCCACGATACCGACGCCCTGCTCCAGGCGGGTGACCAGATCGCCGCGCTGCTTTTTGATCCGGCCCGGCTGCCCGCAGCCTTTCTCGCAGAACGGCCGGCCTTCGAGGCGGACCGGCATCTGCAGTCCTTTCGGATGCTGACCCGCGCCGGACGGCAAGAGGAAGCGCGGCGGCATTTCCATCAGGCGCTGCGCCTCGAGCCAGGTGCCGCCCTGCGTCCCAACTCGCTGTTCAAATACCTGCGCAGCCTGTGGCGCGGGATGCGCCAATGAACATGCGCATGGCCGACGCCCCGCTGCCCTTGTCGGTGGCCATCATCACCCGCGATGAAGAGGCCAACCTGCCCCGCTGCCTGGAGAGCGTGGCCGGACTCGCCGCGGAGATCGTGGTGCTGGATTCAGGTTCCACCGATGCCACCGTGGCGATTGCCCGGCGTTTCGGCGCACGGGTGGAGATCACCGACTGGCCGGGCTTCACGATCCAGAAAAACCGCGCCCTCACCGCCTGCCGCCAGCCCTGGGTGTTGAGCCTGGACGCCGACGAGGCCCTTTCGCCCGCACTGGCCGACGCCATCCGGGCGCTGTTCGCCGCAGGGATGCCCGCCGTTCGGGGCTATTGGATGAATCGGCGCAATCGCTACCTGGGGGCTTGGCTGCATCATGCCTGGACGCCGGAATGGCGGCTGCGGCTGGTG
>JBAUIG010000129.1:0-3561 GCA_049682735.1 Candidatus Macondimonas sp.
CCGCCTTGTTCCAGGAGCCGGCCGAGCAGGCCTTGTTCGAAGCGCTTGCCGCCAAACGGACCGAGACCGACCCCTTGCTGATGCAGCGTGATTACATGGCGGTCCTGTCGGCTCTGGCGGCGTTGCGTGTACCGGTGGATGCCTTTTTCAACGCGGTGCTGGTGAATGCCGAGGATCCCGCGCTACGCGCCAATCGTCTGGCACTGCTGGCGCAGTTGCGGGCGCTGTTCTGGGAGGTGGCGGACATCGCCCAACTCCCGGCCGCCAAATAAATCAGCCGCGCTGCGTCCTGGCCATGATCCCGACATCCCCGCCCGCCACGCCTCCCGAACGAGGCTGGGTGATCCTCGACCGGGACGGGGTGATTAACCGCGACCGGGCCGATTATGTCAAAACCCCGGCCGAACTGGATTTCCTTCCTGGCAGCCTGGAGGCCATCGCGGCCCTGACCCAGGCAGGGTACGGTGTGGTGGTGGCCACCAATCAATCCGGCGTGGGACGGGGACTGTTGTCCAACCAGGATCTGGACGCCATCCATGCCAAACTGCAAACGGCGGTGCAAGCAGCGGGGGGTGAGCTTCGCGGGGTGTTTGTGTGCCCACATGCGCCTGATGCCGGGTGTGCATGCCGTAAACCGCGAGCGGGTCTATTGCAACAGATCGCCACCTGGGCCGGTATCGATCTGATCGGTGTGCCCGTGGTGGGAGATGCGGGTCGGGATCTCGAAGCGGCCCGATCGATGGGCGCGCTGCCGATTTTGGTGTGCACCGGTCATGGCGAAAAGACGCTGCGCGAATGGCCGGATGTCACCGGCTTGACCGTATTCGCGGATCTGGCTGAATTCGCACGCCACTGGATCACCCGATCGACCGCAGCTGCAGGGAGGCAGGATGGCGCGTAACGCCGATTTTGGCCTGTTGCAGGCCTCACGTTGTGTTGTTTTCTTTTTTTTGCTGGGTTTGGGCTTGTTGCTATGGAGCCCTGTCGTATTGATCGGTCGAACGCTCCCGGCACCGCGCCGCTATCGGCTGGCTATGGTATGGGTGCGGTTCCATGCCTGGATACTGCGCTGGGTCGTGGGCCTGCGTTTCATCGTGCAAGGTCTGGAACGGCTTCCGACTGGCCCCGCTGTGGTGCTGTGCAAGCATCAGTCGATGCTGGAAACGTTTCTGCTTCCTCTGATCCTGCCGCCCCAGACCTGGGTACTCAAGCAAGAGTTGCTGCGCATCCCGCTGTTTGGACCGTGCATGAGCTTGATGCAGCCGATCGCCATTGATCGCAGTCAACCGCGCGCAGCCCTCAAGGCGTTGCTGATGCAGGGGCAGGATCGCCTCCGCCAGGGCCTGTGGGTGGTTGTATATCCAGAAGGGACACGGGTAGCCCCTGGAGAGTCCCGCCCTTATCATCTGGGCGGCATTTGGCTGGCCCAGCGCGCCGGGGTTCCGGTAGTGCCGATTGCCGTCAACACCGGCTTGTTCTGGCCTGGCGCGGGCTGGCGCATCCGACCGGGAACGGCGCGCATTCACATTGGCCCGCCGCTGGAGTCCACAGCTTTGGAGGCAGAAGCCTTGAGTCAGCGCGCGCGCAACTGGATCGAGACGGAAAGCAGCGCATTAGCGGCCATGCACTGAGCAACCCCCGCCCAAGCACTGAAACAGAGCAGAATTCAAGTCATCCATCATGTTCATTGCATATCCGCTGGATAAACAATACCATCTTGTGCGGCCATACCTACGGGCTACGTAATTGGCGCCACATTCTGAGGCCGCCACCAAGCTGACATAATCGTCATTTATAAGACGACTCGACCTTTGAGAGGGCTGAAGGAAATGAGCATTATGAAACTGAAATCACTGGTATCCATTGCCACCTTGGCCGCCGTAATGGCTGCCCCCGCCGCCTTTGCTGCCGACACCGCCGGCAAGTTCGGCTTGGGCCTGAGCAAGGTCATCGAAGAAGACGCCGTCGCTTTGGCCGGTCGTTACTGGGCCACGGAAGATACGGCGATCCAGGGCACCGCGTACTATCAGAACGACGAGACGGGTGATGCTGAATTCACCAGCTATGCCGTGGCCCTAAAGGGCATTTTCGCCCCGATCGTGCGCGAAAACAGCAAATTCCTGGTCTCGCTGGAAGCGGGCTATACCGAAGCCGAGCTGGAAAAGCCGGGTGACGATGCGGAGACCGACGGCTGGTTCGTCTTCCCTGCCATGGGCGCCGAATTCATGCTGAGTGGCCTGCCCGAACTGGGCCTGAACTTCGAAGTGGGCTATCGCTACGAAGACTCCGACGATCTGGATTCCCAGGCCGGTGGTGTGACAGGCACTGTGGGCGCCATCTACTACTTCTAATTTCCCCGCCTCCGCTGATGTGTCCAATGACGGCCCCACCAGGGGCCGTCGTTTTTTTGACCGTTATTTTCAGGGACACGCACGCAGTTCCTGCTGCTATCCTGAGCAAAGCTTTGTCATCTGGAGGAGCCGTCATGGACAAACCCCCCGCAACCGATGCCGAGTGGCGCGCCCGGCTCAGCGCGGAGCAGTATCGCGTTACTCGCGAGGGCGGCACCGAGCCTGCATTCACCGGGCTCTACCATGATTGCAAGCAGCCCGGGCTGTACCGCTGCGTCTGCTGCAATGCGCCGCTGTTCGCCTCCACCACCAAATACGATTCCGGTTCGGGATGGCCCAGCTTCTGGGAACCGGTTGCCGCAGATGCGATCGTGCGTCATGAGGATGTGAGCCACGGCATGCGCCGAATCGAGGTGCGCTGCGCCCGCTGCGCCGCCCATCTCGGGCATGTATTTCCCGATGGGCCGGCGCCCACCGGCTTGCGCTATTGCATCAACTCCGCGGCCCTGGATCTGACGCCAACCGAGGAGGCGCCGCTCAACAAGTCGCCGGAGCGCTGATACCATTGCCGCTTTGCCTTTCCGTCGCTTCGAGGTCGCGCTTTGAAACATGCCATCGCGCATTGGCTGTCCCAGGCCATTGCCCAACTTCCCGATTGTCCCGACGTGGTGCGCGCCCTCCCGGTGCAACTCGACCGCACCCGCGACCGCGCGCACGGTGATTTCGCCACCAACTGGGCCTTGATTGCCGCGCCTCGCTGCGGGCGCAAACCCCGCGACCTGGCCGATGCGCTGGCGCGCGCCTTGCCGGCCCATCCGCAGGTGGCGGAGGTGGCGGTGGCTGGTCCAGGTTTCGTGAACATTCGTCTGCGGCCCTTGGCCTATCAGGATGAGCTGCGCGAAATCCTGGCGCGGGGCGAGCGCTATGGGGAAAGCGATCTGGGGCGGGGCGAGCGCGTGCTGCTGGAGTTTGTGTCCGCCAATCCGACAGGGCCCCTGCATGTCGGCCATGGACGCGGCGCGGCCTATGGCGCCAGTCTGGCCAATGTGCTGCGCACGGCCGGTTATCAGGTCGAGCGGGAATACTACATCAACGATGCCGGTCGCCAGATGGACATCCTGGCCGCCAGCGTATGGCTGCGCTATCTGGAACTTTGCGGCGAAACCCTGCCTTTTCCCGCCAACGGTTACAAGGGCGACTATTTGTTGCC
>JBAUIG010000130.1:0-1509 GCA_049682735.1 Candidatus Macondimonas sp.
TCCAGCCCGCCACAGCCAATCCCCACGGCCCGTTGCTGATCTTTTATCCATGAATTCTGCCTTTCCAGATCGATTCATTGATTCTATGCTGTTCGCGTTCCGGCTTTGCTTCCAGCGTCATCTTGCGCTCGGCACCGCAATGCCGTCCTTGATAAGGTTGTTCCCTCATGACCCGCTTTCCCTTATGGCCTTTGCTCGCCCTCATCCCCCTGGCGGAGATTTTCCTGCTGGGCCGCCTGGGAATGCGCTTGGGCGCCATGCCTTTGTTGATACTGGTGTGCGCCACCGGGGCATTGGGAATCTGGCTGATGCGACGCGCCGGCAGGCCCACCCTACAATCCCTGAGTCGCGCTGAACCCGCACCTGATCCGACCACGATCGCTCAACGCTGGGAAATGGCTCTCCTGTTTGTGGCCGGTGTGCTGCTGATCCTGCCGGGTCCGTTGAGCGACCTGGCGGGACTGGCGCTGCTGTGGCCGATAAGCCGCAAGCGTCTGGCCGGCTGGCTGAGCAAGCGAATCGGCGGCTTCATGCCAAGCTCAGGAATGCCGCCTGCCGGCGGTCGCACACTGGAAGGCGAGGTGGTGCGCAAAACCCGTGACCAGCCAAAACCTTGAAAGATTCGGACTCCCGCGCTTGATCAGGTAGAATCCGCCGCCATGAACCCGTTGATCGGCCTTGTCATGGGCAGTCATTCGGACTGGGAAACGCTGAAGGAAGCCTCCCAGACCCTGGATGGGCTGCAGATCCCTCACGAAACCCGGGTGGTGTCCGCTCACCGCACGCCGGATATGCTGTTCCAGTACGCGGAAACGGCGCGGGCGCGGGGGCTGCAAGTCATCATTGCCGGAGCCGGCGGAGCCGCCCATCTGCCCGGCATGCTCGCAGCCAAGACCGTGCTGCCGGTGCTCGGTATCCCGATCCAGTCGAGGGCCCTGAACGGACTGGACTCCCTCCTGTCGATCGTGCAGATGCCTGCGGGCATCCCGGTCGGCACCCTGGCCATCGGCACGGCCGGCGCAATCAATGCCGCCCTTCTGGCGGCAGCCATCCTGGGCCTGAGCGAGCCCACAATCGCCGCCGCGGTCGAGCGTTTCCGCATCGAGCAACGCGACCGCGTCCTGGCCCAACCCGACCCACGACTCAATCCATGAATGTCGCCATCCTGGGTGCCGGCCAACTGGGCCAAATGCTCGCGCTGGCCGGGATTCCCCTGGAAATACGGCCCTTCTTCCTCGATCCGCAACCCGAGGCGCCAGGCAGCCGGGTGGCCCCGCAACTGCTGGCAGATTACACCGACCATGCCGCGCTGGATCAATTGGCCCGCGACTGTCAGGTGGCCACCTTCGATTTCGAAAACGTGCCGGTGGAAGCCGTACACCATCTGGCACGGCGTATCCCGGTCTACCCGCCACCGCTTGCCCTGGAACAATCCCAGGACCGGCTGCGGGAAAAGACCCTGTTTCGCAGTCTGGGGATTCCAACCGCCCCGTTTCAGGCTGTCGACAG
>JBAUIG010000131.1:0-3117 GCA_049682735.1 Candidatus Macondimonas sp.
TCGGTCAATCGGTCCTTTTTTTCAGCGTAGTCAAAGATACCCCCGAAGGTCGTTCAGGCGGGTCTTGAGATCCAGCAGACTCTGGCGGGGCAGGTTGAAATCGGTCAGATCGGCCATGACATCCTCGACGCGGCGTCCCCGGCACGCGGGGATGTTGGAAAAAGACGGCTATTATAACCAGCACCGTTCAGGCGCGGCTGCCACCACCAATTCCGAACCATGATCGTTCCATTGAATCCAAATCAACAGCCGATTCTGGGACTGACAGGAATCCACCAATCGTCGCTCCACCAACAGTTGAGGAATATCCCCATGTTCACCGTCCGTTCTCCCGTGATAACGACCCTGCTGTTGATCCTGGGCGCCAGTCCGGCATGGGCAGGCTCGGATGACACCTACCGCGCCGATCGCCGCGAATCCCAGCAGATGGACCGTATCGAACAAGGCGCACGTCAGGGCGACCTCACCAAACGCGAGGCCGAGGAACTCCTGACCCAGCAGCGCCATATCAAAAACTACGAAGAACACATCAAGGAAGACGGCAAGGTCACGCTGCGCGAACGCATGCAACTGGAACAGAAGCAGGACAAGGCCAATCGCCGCATCGCCGAGGAAAAGAATGACGCTCAGCGGCGCTGAGCCCGCTTCCTGTAACCCGCATTTTTCGCAACAGTCCACCGTGCATGGCGGCCCACTGTCGCTGGATCGGCACTCCATGCCAAGGCAGCGCGTGCTGTGTGGCGTAGCGCGAGCGGGATTTCCTCCGCTCCAGTGCCGTGGTTCAGAGTGTCAGAAATTCCGGGTGCGGGGCATAATGCAACAATGCCAGAAGGCCTGAAGCCCAGACGCGAGCGATGAAACTGAGCCGTTTCCGGGAAGGCGCTTCCCTGAACGGCTTGCGTGGCGGATCGGTGACGGCGGAGGATGTCCCAGTCCATCGCCGCTGTCGCATGCTTGGCTTGGCGGACCATTGCGTTCTGGCGCGATTCGGTTCGGTTGCCGCAAAAAGTCTGCAGATCAATATTGGTGTTGACCCCGGGCGAAAGCAGGTCTCATGCATCGGAATGAGGTTGCGGTGATTGCGTTTAGATTCATGAAGGATATGCCCATGCGTTTTGAAGGCACTGATTCCTATATCGCTCCGCGCGAATTGACCCTGGCCGTGAATGCGGCAATTACTCTGGAGCGGCCCTTGCTGATCAAGGGTGAACCCGGCACCGGCAAGACCCTGCTGGCCGAGGAAGTGGCCCGCGCGCTCGGCCGGCCGCTGTTCCAGTGGCACGTGAAGTCCACCAGCAAGGCCCAGCAGGGGCTGTATGAATACGATGCCGTCTCGCGGCTGCGCGATTCCCAGTTGGGCGATCCGCGGGTACATGACATCGCCCACTACATCAAGAAAGGCCCGGTGTGGGAGGCGTTCGAGAGCCCGGAGCGTCCGGTGCTCCTGATCGATGAAATCGACAAGGCGGATATCGAATTTCCCAACGACCTGCTGCGCGAGCTGGACCGGATGGAGTTCTATGTCTACGAGACGCAGACCCTGGTAAGCGCCCGGCATCGCCCCATCATGATCATCACCAGCAACAACGAGAAGGAGTTGCCGGACGCCTTCCTGCGACGCTGTTTCTTCCACTACATCCGCTTTCCGGACCGGGAGACCATGGGCCGCATCGTCGATGTGCATTTTCCGGGGATCAAGCAGGAACTGGTGCGCGAGGCCATGGAAGTATTTTTTGATCTGCGCGACGTACCGGGACTCAAGAAAAAGCCGTCCACCTCCGAGTTGCTGGACTGGCTCAAGCTGCTCATGGCCGAGGACATTCCCGCCGATTCCATCCGCAGCAAGGACCCCAATCACCTGATCCCGCCCTTGTACGGCGCCTTGCTGAAGAACGAACAGGACATCCACCTGTTCGAGCGGCTGGCCTTCATTGCGCGTCGGCAGGGGCACCTGTAAGCGGCCCGGTTGCGGGGAGGCGCGCTCATGTTGATCGATTTCTTTTTTGCGTTGCGCAAGGGCGGCGTGCCGGTCACGATCACCGAATTCCTGAGCCTGCTCGAAGGGCTCAAGCGGCGGGTGGTGGTGGCGAGCCTGGATGATTTCTATTTCCTGGCGCGCACCTGTCTGGTGAAGGACGAGCGCCATTACGACCGCTTCGACCAGGTCTTCGGCATCTATTTCAAGGGCGCCGAGGACCTCGCCGGGCAGTTGGCCCAGGGGGTGGCAGAGGGGCACATTCCGCCGGAATGGCTGGCGCGACGCCATGAATTGAACCTTACTCCCGAGGAACAGGCCATGGTGGAGGCCATGGGGGGGTGGGAGAAACTGATGGAGGCCTTGCGTGAACGTCTGGAAAACCAGAAGGAACGTCACGAAGGCGGGAATCGCAACATCGGCACCGCCGGGCGGTCGCCGTTTGGCGCCCATGGCTACAATCCCGAGGGCATCCGCATCGGCCAGGGTGGGGCACGCAACCGCAGCGCGGTGAAGGTCTGGGATCAGCGCGAGTTTCGCAACTACGACGATCAGGTGGAGCTGGGGACCCGCAACATCAAGGTCGCCCTCAAGCGCCTGCGCCAGTTTGTGCGCGAGGGCAATGAACTTGAGCTTGATCTGGACGGCACCATCCGCGCCACCGCCCGCAATGCCGGCTATCTCGACCTCAAGCTCGTGCCGGAACGGCGCAACAAGGTCAAGGTGCTGCTGTTCATGGATGTGGGCGGGTCCATGGACGATCATGTGCGCATCGCCCAGGAGCTGTTTTCCGCAGCGCGCAGCGAATTCAAGCACCTGGAATATTTCTACTTCCACAATTTCATTTATGAGTGGTTGTGGAAGGATAACCACCGCCGGCGCGCCGAACGCCAATCCACGGCAGAGATGCTGGCCACCTTCGGGTCCGACTACAAGGTCATCTTCGTGGGCGATGCGACCATGAGTCCCTACGAAATCCTGAATGAGGGCGGCAGTATCGAGCACCACAACCCGGAGGCGGGCGCGGTGTGGATGCAGCGCATTCGAAATCATTTCCGGCATGTCATCTGGCTCAATCCCGAGCCGGAAAGCCGCTGGGAGAGCACCCCGTCCATCGGCATCGTGCGTCAGCTGATGGAGCG
>JBAUIG010000132.1:0-3779 GCA_049682735.1 Candidatus Macondimonas sp.
TGGATCCGGCAAACATAAACCCCCCGCCCCGCAAGGGCCACCTTAAACCAAAGCTACAGGACTACGAGCCGAAATTCATGGACCGATTGAAACGACGCATCCCCCAACTCGCCGCTACAGAGGGCACGAGTGGCTAATGGCGTTCACGGGCTCCCCTCAAGAAAACAAGCCGACAGGGAAAGGGCGCTGGTGGCGTATTGGCGTGGCCCTGTTTTTCGTTTTCCTCATGATCACTGCCGGCCTCGCGATTGCCGAACACACTAAAGCGGGGCAGATCCGCACGGCATTGTCCTGGATCCGCGACTTCCATGCCGCCATCGCCCCTTTCGGTCCTTTTGGATTCTGGCTGGCGGGGACCCTGATCATTGTCGCCAACATTCCCACCATCGTGGTCATCGCCTGTGCGGCTGTCCTGTATGGCACGCTAGGGGCTGCCGTGATGGGGATGGCCTGCCTGCTGACGGCGTCTGTGTTCATCTATGCCTTGAGCCGGGTATTCGGACGCTCCCTGATCGCCGCACATCTGGAACGATTCCTGCCCATCCTCGAACGGCACTTCGCCGCGCGCGGCGTCCGTACCGTCATGCTGGTCCGACTGATTTTTTTTGCCCTGCCCCCCACCAACTGGGCCTTGGCGGTGATGAATATCCGCCTGCGGGAATACCTGTTCGGCACTTTTCTCGGCGCCATTCCCCATATTCTGATGTGGGCCTGGATCGGTGCAGCCGCCATCGACATGCTTGCCGGACAGACTGCTTTTTCCTGGAGCGCCCCTGAAGTGTGGGGTCCGTTGGCCGTGGGTGGCGGGTTGACCGTATTGACTGCCCTGCTGCAACGCCGCGCCACGCGCCGCGGCTTGACCCCTTGAGTGGCTTGCGCGAGTCTGGTGGCCTGCTACCGCTGGAGCCTCCGCCATGTTCGATCAATCACACGCCAACCACCTGATCCACGAAACCAGTCCTTATCTGCGCCAACACGCTCAAAATCCGGTCGACTGGCATCCTTGGAATGCAGAAGCCTTGGCGCGGGCGGCACGGGAAGATCGGCCCATTCTGCTGTCCATCGGTTACTCGGCCTGCCACTGGTGTCACGTCATGGAACGGGAATCGTTCGAGGACCCGGAAACCGCGGCGCTGATGAATGCCTTGTTCGTGAACATCAAAGTGGATCGGGAGGAACGTCCCGACCTGGACCGCATCTACCAATTGGCCCATCAGATCCTGACCCAGCGTGGCGGGGGCTGGCCGCTCACGGTATTCCTCACCCCAGACGAACACATGCCTTTTTTTGCCGGCACCTATTTCCCGCCCGAACCCCGTCACGGCCTACCGGCATTTCGGGAGCTGCTGAATCTGATCGCGCGTTTCTACCGGGAGCGCGGCGATGACATCCGTGCGCAGAACGGCGAACTGCGCGAGGTACTGGCCTCCTTCATGCCCGATCCCGGGCAGACGGCGCTGGACGAAACGCCATTGCTCGCTTGGCAGCAGGCCCTGCCGCTCTGGTCTGATCGAGAGGAAGGGGGCTTTGGCAGCGGCGCCAAGTTTCCCCATACTCCTGCCTTGCGGCTGTTGCTGCATCGACTGCCCGGCATTGCCGATCCTGCCGAGCAGGCTGCCGCTACCGACTTTTTACGCCAGAGTCTGGATGCCATGGCCCTGCGGGGTCTGTGGGACCACGTGGGCGAAGGCTTTTTCCGCTATACGGTGGATCCAGCCTGGCGCATCCCGCATTTTGAAAAAATGCTCTATGACAACGCCCTGTTACTGGAACTCTACAGCGAAGCCTGGTCCGTATTTTCCGATGCGCTCTATCGTGAGCGCGCGCTTGGCACCGCCCGTTGGGCCATCCGCGAGATGCATGCGCCGCAAGGCGGCTTCTACGCAAGCTTGGATGCAGACAGCGGTGGCGAAGAAGGTGCTTATTACCTCTGGAGCCGGGAGGCGGTTAGGGCAAGCTTGCCGGAAAAACTGTGGACCCCTTGCTGCGCCGCCTGGGGACTAAATGAGGGCGCCAATTTCGAAGGTCGACACTGGCATCTGCAACTTCAGGCGCCGATCCCGGCGCTGGCGCATCGACTGCGCATCACTCCTGAACAACTTCAGGCCCAATTGCATGCTGCCCGCGATCTGCTTCGGGAAGTCCGGGCACATCGCCCGCCGGTGATGCGCGATGAGAAAGTCCTCACCGCCTGGAACGGCCTGATGATCAAGGCCTTGGCCGTGGCCGCAAGGCGCCTGGCGGTGCCGGAACTGGGCGAAGTCGCCGCAAAGGCGCTGGACGCTGTTCGAAGGGATGCATGGCGGAACGGGCGTCTGCTCGCGGTGCAGACATCGGGACAGACCCATCTGCCGGCCTATCTGGACGATCATGCCTTCCTGCTGGATGCAGTCCTGGCAGTTTGTGAAACATGTGGCCAGCCCGAGAATCTGCGCTGGGCCATCGACCTGGCAGACACACTGCTCACCCATTTCGAGGATCAAGAGCGTGGCGGCTTCTACTTCACGGCGCACGATCACGAGCCCCTCATCCATCGCCCCAAACCCTTTGCCGACGAAGCCACACCAGCCGGCAACGCGGTGGCGGCCCGCGCCCTCAACCGGCTGGGACTGATCATTGCCGAACCGCGTTATCTGCAGGCGGCAGAAACCACGTTGCGGGCAGGAATGGCGCAACTGAGCCAAGCGCCCCATGCCCACGCGGAGCTGGCATTGGCCCTGCAGGAGTTCCTGCATCCTCCGGTTGTGGTGATTCTGCGCGGGACGCCTGAAGCGGTCTGGGACTGGCACCGACAGCTACAGGCAGGACGCGGTCCAAGCGTGGTGGTATTGCCCGTCCCCGATCCCGTGGATGACTGGCCAGTGGCTATCGCCAGCAAGCCGGTACACGGGTCCATCTGCGCCCATGTCTGCCAGGGTAGCCAGTGTGAGGCCCCCTATATGGATGTCGCTGCTCTTAAACGACGACTGACCGCTTAAACCCTGCACGTGCCACATGCGTCCCTGCGCCAAGCGCTAGATAGAGGATGCAGTGAATCAAAAATGACGGGTTAAGCGCTTAGGGAAGCAGTATGCCGCGATCAGCAGTTGCCTTTCTTGGCCTGACCTGGGGGGCAGAATGAACTTCGCCCCCGGGGCGGCGCCACAATAATGGCCGGTCCCTGATTGCCCACCGAGTGATGATGCCTATCACCGTCCTTGTCAACCGCAATCGCAGTCCCCGCGGCGCCGCCGATGGCACCGCCCAGAATGGCGCCGTTACGACCCCCGACCTGTTGCCCGATGACCGCGCCGGTGGCACCACCCAAGGCGCCGCCAATAGCGGCTTCAGTAGTTGCGTCCTGAGCCGCAACGAAACCGCAGCCTGACATCAGAGTGATGGTCGCAATCGTCATACCGATGTAATGCTTCATGGTGACTCACTCCCTTTTTGAGAAATCTTTGGCGGTTGCCGCAACCCGGCTACTCCGCCAAGTTAACTATTGAAAGCAATATACATGGATCAATGGCCATGATGGCCTTTATGGCCATGATGCTTGCGACCATGTCCTTTGACGTAATGATGACCCACATGCCCCGCCACATGACGTGCCACAGGGTGCCCATGACGGACCACCACAGGCCGTGACACCACTACGGGCCGGGCGTAGTAAGCCGGATAGTAAGCCACCGGCCGCGAGGCCACTACGGGGCGCGCGTGACGCGGGTAATAGGCCACTGGGGCCGCATACCCGCCACGATAGGCACGCTGATCGTGGTCATGATCATCAACCGCCAAGC
>JBAUIG010000133.1:0-8437 GCA_049682735.1 Candidatus Macondimonas sp.
GCTCGCCTCCGGCTTCAGCTTCGTGTTTCGCGAACCGGACGCGGCGCCCAATCCGATGCTGGTAATGGAGGCCGTGGATTGCGGCTATCGGACGGCCGCGGGACCGCAGCCCATCGTGCGCGGCGTTACGCTGTCGATCAGCAACGGCCAGCGCATCGGCCTGCTCGGCGCCAACGGCCAGGGCAAATCCACCTTGATCAAGACGCTGGCCGGCACGCTTGAACCGCTGTCCGGCAGCGTGCAGGCCGGCAAGGGACTGCAGATCGGCTACTTCGCCCAACACCAGCTCGAGACGCTGCGCCCCCAGGACTCGGCGCTGCAGCATCTGGCCCGTCAGGCGCCGGGTAGCCGTGAGCAGGAGCTGCGCAACTTCCTGGGCAGCTTCAACTTCCGCAGCGACATGGCCACCGCGCCGATCGCGCCGTTTTCCGGTGGCGAGAAAGCGCGGCTGGCCCTGGCGCTGATCGTCTGGCAAAAACCCAACCTGCTGCTGCTCGACGAGCCGACCAACCACCTCGATCTCGAAACCCGCGAAGCCTTGACCATGGCGCTCGCACAATTCGAGGGCACCCTGATCGTGGTCTCCCACGACCGCCACCTGCTGCGCGCAACCACTGACCAGTTTATGCTGGTTGCCGGGGCCCAGTTGCAAGCCTTCGACGGCGATCTGGACGACTACCGCAACTGGCTCTTGAAACAGGCGGCGGAAAAGCGCACCGCCTCGACGGGCGCCGCAACGCTTACGGGCAATACTGCTCCCGCCGTCAACCGCAAGGAGCAGCGCAAGGCCGAAGCCGAGGAACGCCAGCGCCGCGCACAACAGCGCAAGCCGCTGCAGAAAGAGCTCGACAAGATCGAAATTCAGATGGCGCAGCTGTCGGCCGACAAGGCCCGGCTGGATGCGTTGCTCAGCGACGCGGCCCTCTATGACGAGGCCAACAAGTCCGAGCTCACGCGGGTGTTACGGGAACAGGCCGAGGTTCAGACCGCACAGGCCCGCCTGGAAGCGCGCTGGCTGGAACTCCAGAGCGCGATCGAGGCACCTTGAGCCATCACGCTCTGATTCGCGCCCTTTCCCCATTCCAAACCCGTCCCCAACTTTTTTTCATCTCACCCATTGGGTAAGATGCTTGATTTGACAAGGGCAAAAGCCCCAGCCCGACGATTGAGGAGAGCAATGGTGGAACGCGAAGTAATGGAGTTCGATGTCGTCATTGTTGGCGCGGGACCTGCGGGCTTGTCCTGCGCCTGCCGCATCCTCCAGATGGCCGAACAATCAGGCCAGCAGATCGAGGTTTGCGTGGTGGAAAAAGGCTCGGAACTGGGCGCCCACAGCCTGTCCGGCGCCATCTTGGAGCCCACCGCGCTCAACGAACTGTTCCCCGACTGGAAAGAGCGCGGCGCACCCCTGAACGTTCCGGTCACCCACGATGAAGTGTATTTCCTCCTGAGCGAGCAGCGCTCGGTGCTGACCCCCAATGCCTTGTTGCCCAAACCCATGCACAACGAGGGCAACTACATCATCAGCCTGGGCCAATTGGTGCGCTGGCTGGGCGAACAGGCCGAGGCCATGGGCGCCAACATCTTCGCCGGCTATGCCGCCGCCGAGATGCTCTATGACGACCAAGGGGCCGTCTGCGGCGTCGTCACGGGCGACATGGGTGTTTCCAGGAAGGGCGAGCCCAAGTCGAGCTTTACGCCGGGCGTCGAGCTGCGTGCCAAATACACCGTCTTCGCCGAGGGCTGCCGCGGCCACCTGGGCAAACAACTGATGCAGCAATTCGACCTGCGTCAGGATTGCGATGCCCAGCATTACGGCATCGGTCTCAAGGAAATCTGGGAAATCGATCCATCCAAGCACAAGCCCGGTCTGGTGGTCCATACCGCCGGCTGGCCCATGGACAACCGCACGGAAGGCGGCGGCTTCCTTTACCACTGGGAAGACAACAAGGTCCTGTGCGGCTACATCATCGCGCTGGACTACAAGAACCCCTACCTGTATCCGTTCAAGGAATTCCAACGCTGGAAGACCCACCCTGCCATCCGCCAGACCCTGGAAGGCGGCAAGCGCATCGCCTACGGCGCACGCGCAGTGAACAAGGGTGGGCTAAACTCGCTGCCCAAACTGAGCTTCCCCGGCGGCGTGTTGGTGGGTTGCGATGCCGGCTTCCTCAATCCCGCCAAGATCAAGGGCAATCACACCGCCATGAAGACCGGCATGCTTGCCGGTGAAGCCATCGTGGAGGCCCTGGCGACCGGTGACACCGGTGGCAAGGATCTCACCGCCTATGGCGACAAGGTGAAGAACTCCTGGGTCTGGGAAGAACTGTACAAGTCACGCAACTGGACCCCCGCCCTGCACAAGTTCGGGACGCTGGTCGGCGCGCCGTTCCAGTTCATCGACCAGAACATCGCCGGCGGCAAGCTGCCCTTCACGCTGCACGCCAACAGCCCGGACTATGCCGCCCTGAAAATGGCCAGTGAGTCCAAGCCCATCGACTACCCGAAACCCGATGGCGTCATCAGCTTCGACCTGCTGTCATCGGTCTATCTGTCAGGCACCAACCACGAGGAAGACCAGCCGGTCCATCTGCAGCTGAAGGACCCCGAGATCCCCATCGCCCAGAACCTGCCGGTCTATGACGAACCGGCGCAGCGCTATTGCCCCGCCGGGGTTTACGAGGTGATCCAGGACGAGGGGGGGAATCCGCGCTTTCACATCAATGCGCAGAATTGTGTCCACTGCAAGACCTGCGACATCAAGGATCCGGCCCAGAACATCAACTGGGTCACCCCGGAAGGGGGCGGTGGTCCCAACTACATGATCATGTAAAGACGGAAAAGCGTTCGTTCGCTGTGGATCCATGGCCCCGGTCGGCTGTCCGGGGCCATTTTTGATCACCCCCTGACTTCCACCTGCTTACACATGGCCTAGCAGGCCGAACATGAAGTAGCTGGCTTGGCGGCGGTTACTCCGCATGAGCGGTGCGTGCCAGCCCGCCCAGTCCAGACTTCGGCCTTGCTGACCTGCCTGGCGATTTTCGGACTGTTTGATGCGTGAGAGGATGGCGCCCGCGGGCAAGCGATGGAGCCATCAGGAAGAGCCGATTCAGCGAAAAATAAGGAAGTTGCTCCTCCTCCGGACTGGAGGGACACCCCTATGAGCGCTGAGGCGCTGGATAGGTGTATCCGATGAGCGGTACGCGCCGGGTGTTTCCGGAGACATCCAAGCGCGGGGCGCTTGGCCGGGCGGCCCCAGGCTGAGGCATCAGCCCCGCCGAGGCCGAGCCCATGGCAGCTTTACCCCGTCCACTTTTTCGGAGGAGGATCATGACGCGGCCCCGCTGCCACGCGTTCCCCATCGATGCTGGAACCCCGCCATGTTGCGACTGACCCACCTCAAGCTGCCACTGGATCACACCGATGCGGCCCTGCGCGCGGCCATCGTCCATCGCCTTGGCATCCCTAGCGAGGCGCTGCTCGCCTTTACCGTATTCAAGCGCAGCTATGATGCCCGCAAGCGTGGCCATATCCACCTCATCTACAGCCTGGACGTGACATTGCGCGATGAGGCGCGTGTGCTGGGGCGCTGGGCCGATGATTCTCAAGTCGGCCCAACGCCCGACATGCGCTACCAATTCGTGACCCAGGCACCGCCGGCCGACGCGGCTGGCGGCGATTTCCAGCGGCCGATCATCATCGGCTTCGGTCCCTGCGGCCTGTTTGCGGCATTGGTGCTGGCCCAGATGGGCTTCCGTCCGATCGTGCTCGAACGCGGCAAGGCCGTCCGCGAACGCACGCAGGACACCTGGGGCCTGTGGCGCAAGCGCGCGCTGAATCCGGAATCGAACGTGCAGTTCGGTGAGGGCGGCGCCGGCACCTTTTCCGACGGCAAGCTCTACAGCCAGATCAAGGATCCGTATCATCACGGCCGCAAGGTGCTGACCGAATTCGTCAAGGCCGGCGCGCCCGAGGAGATCCTCTACGTCAGCAAGCCGCACATCGGCACCTTCCGGCTGGTGTCCATGATCGAGCGCATGCGCCAGACCATAACGGACCTGGGCGGCGAGATCCGTTTCAGCCAGCGTGTTGCGGACCTGCACATCGAGAACGGCGAGGTACGCGGCGTGACGCTGGCCAACGGTGAACGGCTCCACAGCGATCACATCGTGCTGGCCGTTGGCCACAGCGCCCGTGATACCTTCCAGATGCTGCATGAGCGCGGCGTCCATATCGAAGCCAAGCCCTTCTCGATTGGTTTTCGTATCGAGCATCCGCAGTCCCTGATCGACACCTGCCGCTTCGGCCCGCAGGCAGGCCATCCCCTCCTCGGCGCGGCGGACTACAAGCTGGTGCATCACTGCAGGAACGGCCGCTCGGTTTACAGCTTCTGCATGTGCCCGGGCGGCACCGTGGTGGCGGCGACCTCCGAACCCGGACGGGTGGTCACCAACGGCATGAGCCAGTATTCACGCAACGAGCGCAACGCCAACAGCGCCATCGTGGTCGGCATCACGCCAGAGGATTATCCCGATGGCCCGCTGGCCGGCATCGATCTGCAACGCCAACTGGAATCCCAGGCGTTTGTGCTGGGCGGCGGCAATTACGATGCGCCGGCGCAATTGGTGGGGGATTTCATGGCCGGCCGACCCTCGATCGCCTTCGGGAGCGTGCTGCCGTCCTACCAACCGGGGGTGCGGCTTGGCGCCCTCGATGCCAGCCTGCCGGCCTATGCCATCGCGGCCATCCGCGAGGCCTTGCCAGCCTTTGATCAACAGATCCGCGGCTTCGCCATGGCGGATGCCGTGCTCACCGGCGTGGAAACACGTACCTCTTCGCCCATCCGCATCACCCGGGGCAAGGATTATCAGAGCCTGAACACCCGAGGGCTGTACCCCGCGGGCGAAGGGGCAGGCTATGCCGGCGGCATCCTTTCGGCGGGGATCGATGGCATCAAGGTGGCGGAGGCGGTGGCGCTCAGTCTGGTTGGTGCGAAACAGCCGCGGGCTTGATGCGGCTGGCTGGTGTCATGGATTTGGGCTGGGCGCGCCTTCAGCCGGGACGCGAGAGGCGGCATTCATCGGCAAGCGCGCTCGAACCGCGGCGGCCACCCGGCGTGGTCCACTTGCTCCCTTCGACGGGCCGCTGTCCGACCCATCGACAACAGCACGCCGCCATGGGGATGGCATCCGGAACAGCCGGCTTGGGTTCGCCTGGCAGTTCATCGCCTCCCTGCGCGGACGAAGTCACACCAAGACTTGCGGGTTTTCAGTGTCTTGGTCCAATGCGCATGTGCAGCACAGCATCGGCCACCGCCTCCCCCTGCGCATCGTGCACGGTGATCGTCACAGGCCAGTCCTGTTTACGCTGCCAGTCGGGCGGTGGTGCGAAATGGCAGACCGCCGTGAGGTCGGTCCGCGCCTTGCGCAGATAGCGGATATCGAGCCCGGCCGGGATCCAGCGCGCGGTGGCGGGAATGGCCAGTTGCACGGCCAGCGAACCGCACAATTCCATGAGATTCGCCAGCGCGGCAGCATGCACGGTGCCCAGATGATTGGTCACCGCGCGGCGCTTGCGCATGCCGATTTCCAGATGTCCGGGCGCGGCGCGCAGGATGCGCGGCCGGATGGTCGCCGAATAGGGGGCGGCCAGCGCAATGCCGGCGTGAAGCCACAGATGATGGCCGGGGATGCGCTGCAGGCGCCGGAGCCAGCGAAGCATGGGGGTCTCTTCCATCAAACCCGCTCCTTGGGTTGCCCGGGAAAAGCATGCAAGTCAGACAGCTCGTCCTGCGCCTGGCGGGGGCCTATTTTTCGACGAATGCCCGCTCGATGACGTAGTCGCCGGCATAGCCGATCTTGGGTGACACCTCGAAGCCCCAGCCGTCCAGAACCGCGCAGATCGAATCCAGCATGCCGGGACTGCCGCACAACATGGCCCGGTCATCGGCACGATTCATGGCGGGCAGACCGATATCCGCAAACAGCTTGCCGGAGGCCATCAGGTCGTTCACCCGGCCCTGGTTGACGAACGGCTCGCGGGTCACGGTGGGATAGTAGATCAGTTTCTCCCGCACTGCGTCGCCGAAGAATTCGCTGTGGGGCAGTTCGCGGGTGATGAAGTCACGATAGGCCAAATCACACACGCGCCGCACCCCGTGCACCAGCACCACCCGCTCGAAGCGTTCGTAGGTTTCCGGGTCCTTGATCACACTGAGGAAAGGCGCCATGCCCGTGCCGGTGCTGAGCAGGTAGAGATGACGGGCGGGCTTGAGATCGTGCAGCACCAAGGTGCCGGTGGGTTTGCGGCTGACCAGCAGGGTATCGCCTTCCTTCAGATGCTGCAGGCGCGAGGTCAGGGGGCCGTCCTGCACCTTGATGCTGAAGAATTCCAGGTGATCCTCATAGTTGGCGCTGGCGATGCTGTAGGCGCGCAGCAAAGGCCGCCCGTTCACTTCCAGGCCGATCATGACGAACTGGCCGTTTTCAAAGCGCAAGCCGGAATCCCGGGTCGTGGTAAAACTGAACAGCGACTCGTTCCAATGCCGCACGCTCAAGACTGTTTCGGTGCTGATCGCCGCCATGGGAAAGTGATACTTCTCAGGGAATGGATTGGGGGCGTCAATTTTACACCCTCGTCACGGTATATCCACCCGCGCCGATCGGCATAATCCCGGGCCGCCGATCTTGCGTTTACCCATGACTTGGTTAATTACTTACAGGGTCGCTTCAGAATTCTCTGGATCGATCCGATAACCCACTCGCAACCATGAATAAAGATCAAGGGGAGGAGACATGATGTCGCAAGCAAGCCTTGCCTTATCCGGCAGCCCGGAATCGGCTGCCACCCGGATCCAGACAATTGAAAATCGCGTTGAATCAAGGCATAAGGAACAGGCCCGCATGCCCTGGCTGGCTGTTGCCGCCGCCATGCTGGTCTTCGTTGTGGTCTTCGGCCTCTATCGGTGGTACCAGCAGACCCATGCCTTCACGGTTGGCCTGGATTACTTCGAACCTGAATTCAAGACCTACTGGATGAATCTGTTGTGGGCACAGGGTGCGATTCTGATCCTGCTCGGTGGATCCGGGATGGCCTGGGCATGGTTCAGCCGTGAGCGGGACCTGAGCCAGTTATCTCCCCAGGACGAGTTGTGGCGCTATTACCTGGTCATGTCCGTCCTGGCCCTGGGTAGCTTCATGGTCCTGCTGACCTTGGGCGTATTTGCCGAATCGGATGCGGCCTGGCATCAGATCACCATCCGCGATACCGATTTCACCCCCACCCACATCGGCCTGCAGTATTTTGCCATTCCCGCCTTTGGGGCCTCCCTGTTGGTGGCCTTCATCTGGATCCACACCCGGCTGCCCGCTTTCAGGGAACGGGTTTCCGTCCCGGCGGCGTTGCTGGCCATGGGTCCGCTGTTGATGATGCCCAATATCGGGTTCAATGAATGGGGTCACGCCTTTTTCTATGCGGAAGAACTGTTCGCAGCCCCCATCCATTGGGGATTTCTGGTATTGGGATGGAGTGCGTTTGCGCTGGGCGGGCTGATCCTGCAATGTTTGTCACGGATGCGGGAATTGACGGAGTTGCGAGCCTGAGTCGATCGAAGGGGCGCATCTAAGCAAAGGCAGGATAGCTAAGCGATAGGGGATCAAGGAAACAAGAGTCACTGCCTTGCGGTCGTCCACGGAAGAATCCGTCTGCGTTTCCGCCATTCTAAACCCGGTGGTCAAGACGGCGGCAGTATCAAGTCTGGGGCCAAAAAAATGCTGGCCAGACGAATAGGCAAACACATGAGAGGCGAATCGTTGAATACGATCCTGCAGTCCCTGGTACAGGCCATTCCCTTGCCCATGCTGTTGCTGGACGAGGAAGGTCATATCCTGTGCATAAATCCGCTTTTCCAGAAGTTACTGGACGGATTAGGCGCACCTACTGACGCGACGAACCTGACTGCTCTGTGGCCCGAATTCCAAGGCTTTCCTTTGGATATGCACCAAGGAGGAGATGCGCGACTGATTGCTCATGCACAATCCAGTTTCACGCACCTCGGCATATCCGACTGGCAGCTTCTTCCTTTGGTCGGCCAGGATGTATCGCGCAATTTTTTTTGCCTGACCGGGCAGCCTCGCAGCAAGGATCTTGAGGGGCAATCCTCATCACGCCTGCTGGCATTGCTCGAAACAGTGAATCGGGCTCGTGCCGCCATGGTGCGCGGGCGCTCCGAGGATGCTTTCTTCCGGGAAGTTTGCCAGGTTATGTCCCAGCATCCTTCTGTCAGTCTGGCCAGCATCTCTATACGCCAGGAAAATCATCTGGCGGCAGTTTGTGCCGGCAGTCAAACCAGTCCTTACTTCGTGCCATCCATCACGCTCGACATGAACAACAACCATCCGGCGATCCGTGCTCTGAAGAATGGTGAAGTCGCAACTTT
>JBAUIG010000134.1:0-2823 GCA_049682735.1 Candidatus Macondimonas sp.
TGCTGCCCCCCGGAGAGATTGCCGCCCTTGCGGTGACGCATCTCGAACAGGACCGGGAATAATTCAAACAGCTCGTTGGGTACCTGGTTGCTGCGGCTTTTCTCCAGGCCGGTCTGGATGTTTTCCAATACCGTCAGGGACGGGAAGATCATGCGACCTTGCGGCACATAGGCCAGCCCCTGCTGGACCCGGCGATGGCTGGGCAGGCCGGTGAGTTCGCTTTGCGCCAGCCGGATGGTCCCGCCGCGCGTCGGCAGGACACCCATGAGGGCCTTGAACAGCGTCGATTTTCCCATGCCGTTGCGGCCCATCAGGGCGATGGTTTCATTCTGGGCAGCGGCAAAGCTCACTTCATTGACCACCTGGCTTTGGCCATAACTCACACAGAGTCGATCGACTTCAAACATGCGCGATTCCTCAATGGGGGATGGGGTCAGCGGGCAGTGCGCGATGCGGCCTAATGGCCCAGATAGACTTCCTTGACGCGCGGATCATCCTGCACCTTGTCCATGGAGCCCTCGACCAGCACCTTGCCCTGGTGCATCACGGTCACCTTGTGGGCGATGCTGCGCACGAAATCCATGTCGTGTTCGATGATCAGCATGGAACGGCCGTGGCAGATGCGGGCCAGTAATTCGGCAGTCTGCTGACGTTCGCGCACGCTCATGCCCGCCACCGGTTCATCCAGCATGATCAGCTCGGGCTCCTGGATCAGCAGCATGCCGATTTCCAGCCACTGCTTCTGGCCATGACTGAGAATGCCGGCCATTTCGTCCAGCCGGTCGTGCAGGAATACGGCTTCGGCCACCTCTTCCACCCGTGCCTGGACGGTGGCGTCGCGCCGGAAACCCAGGCAGCCAAATACGCTGCGCCCCTTGGGATAGGACACGATGAGGTTCTCGGCCACGGTGAGGTTTTCATAGATCGACGGTGTCTGGAATTTGCGGCCGACGCCGGCCCAGACAATCTCGTGTTCGGCGAGTTTGGTCAGTTCGCGGTTGTGGAAGCGGATCGAGCCATCCGTGGCGCGGGTCTTGCCGCAGATGAGGTCGAGCACCGTGGTCTTGCCGGCGCCGTTGGGGCCGATGATGACGCGGATTTCCTCGGCATCGATATAGAGATTCAAGCCATTGACGGCCTTGAAACCATCGAAGGAAACCGTCAGATCCTCGATCGCCAGCAGAAAATCCGTATTGGATGCGGTATTGGGGGTCATGCGCGGATCTCCTCATTTCACGGTGTTGGGGCTGGCTTCCGAGGATGGCCGGGCGAGGGCGGGTCGGCGACTGCGCAGGGCGTTCCAGGCCCGTGGCGCGTAGGTTTCATACAATCCCGCCAGCCCCCGGGGGAACAGCAAAACCGTGGCGATGAACAGGCTGCCCATGAGGTAGAGCCACAATTCCGGGAAAGACTCGGAAAATACCGTCTTGGCGTAATTGACGAGCAGCGTGCCGTAGACCGCGCCGATCAAGGAGTAACGCCCTCCCACCGCGGCGAAGATCACCATCTCGATGGAAGGCACCACACCCACGAAGGAGGGCGACATGAAGCCCACCTGCAGGGTGAACATCGCGCCGCCAATCGCCGAAATGGCGGCCGCAACACAGAAGATGAAAATCTTGATGTTGGCCACGTCATAACCGGAAAACCGCACGCGGTCCTCCTGATCGCGCATGGCCACCAGCAACAGTCCGAGCTTGCTGGTCAGGATCAGGCGGGCGAGCAGGATGACCGCGAGCAAGAGGCCGGATGTCACGAAATAGAGCAGCCATTTCGCCTCGTCGCTGCGGATGTCCCAACCCACGAGGGTGCGCAGGTCGGTGATGCCGTTGATGCCGCCGGTATAGCCCTGCTGGCCGACGATGAGGATGGTCAGGATGGAGGCGATGGCCTGGGTGATGATGGAAAAATACACCCCGCCCACGCGCCGCTTGAACAGGGCGAAGCTGATCAGCCAGGCGAACAGCATGGGCACCGCCACGATCGCGATCAAGGTGAGCGGCAGGCTGTAGAACGGTTTCCAGAACCAGGGCAGCGCGGTGATCTGGTTCCAGTCCATGAAGTCCGGGATGCCCGGTGTGGTTTGGATGGCGGTATTGGCGGCATTGGACGCTTCCAGTTTCAGAAACATGGCCATGCAATAGCCGCCCAGGCCAAAAAAGATCCCCTGGCCGAGACTCAGGATGCCGCCATAGCCCCAGCACAGCACCAGCCCCACGGCGACGAAGGCATAGGTAAGGTATTTGCCCACCAGATTGAGGCGGAAGTTGTCCAATCCGATGGGCAGGACCACGAGAATCAAGGCAGCGAGGATCAGAAAGCCCGCCAGCCCCGAAGGACCACCAAAAAGCTTGTGCAACAGGATTTTCACGGTTCGAGCCTCGCTTGATCTGAATTGGCGGGATTAGCGCCGGATGCGCAGGTTGAACAGGCCTTGCGGGCGCAGCATGAGGATGCCCACCACGATCAGGAGTGTGGTCACCTTGGCCATGGATCCGCTGGTGAAGAACTCCAGAATTGACTGGGCCTGGGCAATGGCGAACGCCGAGGCGATGGTGCCCAGCAGACTGGCCGCGCCGCCAAACACCACAACCAGGAAGGTGTCGACGATGTAGAGCGAGCCGCTGGTGGGACCGGTTGAAGCAATGGTGGTGAATGCCGCACCTGCGACGCCGGCGGTGCCGCAACCGATGGCAAAGGTCATGCGATCCACCCGGGCGGTATCGATGCCCACACAACCGCTCATGACGCGGTTCTGGACCGTGGCGCGTACCCGCAGTCCCCAGCGGGAGCGGAACATGAACAGGAACACGCCCGCGGTGG
>JBAUIG010000135.1:0-2473 GCA_049682735.1 Candidatus Macondimonas sp.
AAGACGCGGAAGACAATCTCGCCCGCCCGGCCTTCCCGCCAGAGGGTCCAGTCTGACGGACCGTCCAGACTGCGGCCTTGAGGCGCTTCCACGTAGACCTTGCCGCCACTGCGGACCGCGCCCGTTCTGGCCAGACCGGCCAGGACGGCATCCCAGGCCTGATCTGCGAAAGGGGGATCCACGAATACCACATCGCAAGGCGTCTCGACGCGCCGCAGCCAGTCCAGGGCCTCTGCCCGATGGCAATGCACCCGATCCATCCCCAAGCGCGCGATCTGCTGGTGCAGGTGGGTGATGACCTGCGGGTGGCGGTCCACCAGGATCACCTCGGCGGCGCCTCGCGAGCGGGCTTCCAGTCCCAACGCGCCACTGCCGGCAAACAGGTCCAGGCAGCGAGCGCCGGGCACATCGCGCGCAAGCCAGTTGAACAGGGTTTCCCGCACCCGATCCGGGGTGGGGCGCAAGCCCGGCACAGGGGGGAAATCCAGTTTGCGACCGCGCCAGCCCCCGGCGATGAGGCGCACCTGGTTGGGGCCGCGCGTCTGCATGATCAGGTGCCGCTGCTCAGATGCAGCCCCATCACGCCCAGCACGATCAATCCCAGGCTCAGCCCCTTGAACACATTCCAGGATTCCCCGAACCAGGCCACGCCGATGGCGGCGATCACCGCCGTGCCCACTGCGGACCAGATGGCATAGGCCATGCCCACTTCCAGGGATTTCAAGGCCCGCGCCAGCGCCGAGAACGCCAGCACATAGCAGATGAACATCGCCGCAGTGGGGCCGGGGCGGGCGAGACCCTCGGACAGTTTCATCGCCGTGGTGCCGGCAATCTCAAAGCCGATCGCCACGGCCAGGGCCAGCCAGCCGTTCATGGCGCCCTCAAGCCTCCGCCGCCCGCCGCAGGGCCTGTTCGATGTCCGCCAGGATGTCGTCGATGTGCTCGATGCCCACCGATAGCCGCACCATGTCGGCCGTGACACCCGCGGCCTCCAGTTCGCCCGGGCCCAGTTGACGGTGGGTGGTGGTAGCGGGGTGACAGGCCAGGGACTTGGCATCGCCGATATTGACCAGGCGCACGATGAGATCCAAGGCGTCGATGAAGCGGGCGCCGGCCTCGGCGCCGCCGCGGATGCCGAAGCTCAGGATGCCCGAGGCGCGTCCGCCCAGATACTGCCGCGCCCGGCCATGTTGCGGACTGTCCGGCAGGCCTGCGTATTTCACCCAGCTCACCTGAAGGTGGCGGTGCAGGAATTCGGCAACCGCGAGCGCGTTGGTGCAGTGCCGCTCCATGCGCAGCGGCAGGGTCTCGATGCCCTGCAGCAGCAGGAAGGCGTTGAAGGGGGATAGGGCGGCGCCCATGTTGCGCAGGGGAACCACCCGGCAGCGGCCGATGTAAGCAGCGGGACCGAAGGCCTCGGTGTAGACCACCCCGTGATAGGAGGGGTCGGGCCGCACCATCATGGGGAAGCGGTCACTATGATCCGCCCATGGGAAGCGGCCCGAATCCACCACCAGCCCGCCCATGGTGGTGCCGTGGCCTCCCATGTATTTGGTGAGCGAATGCACCACGATGTCCGCGCCGTGCTCGAAGGGGCGCAGCAGGCAGGGCGTGGCCACGGTGTTATCCACGATGAGCGGGATGCCATGGGCATGGGCGATGGCGGCCAGCTGCGCGATGTCGGCGATCTCCCCCGACGGATTGCCGATGGACTCGCAGAACAGCGCCCGGGTGCGGTCGTCGATGGCCTGATTGATACCATCCAAATCCTCATTGCCGCGCAGCCGCACCTCGATGCCCAGCTGGGGCAGGGTGTGGGCAAACAGGTTGTAGGTGCCGCCATAGAGCTTGGCCGTGCTGATGATGTTGTCGCCCGCGGTGGCCAGAGTCTGGATGGCATAGGTAATGGCGGCCATTCCCGATGCCACTGCCAGGGCGCCCACGCCTCCTTCCAAGGCCGTCACCCGGGCCTCCAGGACGGCATTGGTGGGATTCATGATGCGGGTATAGATGTTGCCGACCACCTTCAGATCGAACAGGTCGGCGCCGTGCTGGGTGTCGTCGAAGGCATAGGAGGTGGTCTGGTAGATCGGCACGGCCACCGCCTTGGTGGTGGGGTCGGGCGCATAGCCCGCATGGATCGCCAGGGTTTCGGGTTTCATTCTGGGGGTCTCCTCGGTCAACGGGTTCCGCCGCAGGCGGCGCGTCGGCTGGCCAGTCTACCCAAGCTCGACGGCGCTTCCTACCGGCGCCTTGAAGGCGGGTGGTAGCATAGCCGCCCAAGGACCGGCGGCCAGCGTCGGTGCAAGCAAGCAAGAGGAGAGCCGGGTGGAGCAAGTGGTGATCCAGGTGCGGGAATGGCTGACCCAGGCGGTGGTCTGGATGCCTTGGCTGGGCAATGAGCAGGGCGTATTGCTCGCCTTGGGACTGTTGGTGGTGGTGCTGGCGGGCGCTGTGGGGGTGGTCGTCGTCT
>JBAUIG010000136.1:0-11861 GCA_049682735.1 Candidatus Macondimonas sp.
GGCGATCAAACCGCCGGCAAGCCCAGATAATGGCAGAGCAGTTCCCGATCCGCCTCGCCCAGATCCAGGAAACGCACCCCAATCAGGTGACGGCCATCACGCGTCGGCTGATCGCAGCGTACCACCCGCCCCAGGCTGCGAATTCCGATTCCCGCCCCCGGGAGCAGAAAGCGCAAATCCAGCAGACTTCCACGCGGCAACATACAATCATTACGAAAGCTCAAGCCATCCGGCCTGAGATCCACCGCGCGCCATAGATTTTCTCCATCGCCCAGCTCGCGCAGCATCAGCGCCTCCAGCAAGCGAGCAAGATGCCGGTCCAATGCCTGAATATAGGCACAGGTCGCCGGGGCTTCCTGCTCGGCCCGATCACGCCAGGCGTCGAATTCACGCCGAATGAGGTTGAACTCGGCCGCCAGAAACAACAAATCGCGCTGGGTGGAGACCACTTCGGGTGCGGCGCTGAGCGCTTCGTCCACGATGGCAAAGCGCAGCGGCATCAGGCAGCTGCCCATGGCATGATCCGGATCGGCATGATGGACAGGGTAGCTCCCGGTCTCGGCCTCCGAGCACGCCCGCGCGCCCCTAGAAACCGGCTCCGCCAATGGACGCGTCCTTTCGTGTGCGGGATCGGCTTGATCAGTCTGTCGCATACCCTAGTCTCCGGCGTAACCCCACCCCATCCGCGGGGTGCTCCAGTCCAGCCTCTCCATGGGTATCGTCCGCCTTGCGCCCGTCTTGATCCAAGCATAATGGCGGACTGACGAATGGTCGGTGCGCGAGCGAATGGGGCCTAAAGCCCTGCAGGCATCACCGCCTCATGAGCTTGCAGCCGGATTTTCAGCCACTCCGGAACCGGTGCCGGCCGCTGATGCACAAAATCGAACCACACCATCACACTGCGCGAGGTCGCCACTACCTCCTCATTCGGCGTCAGCAGGATCATCTGCTCCATGGTCATGCTGGTGCGGCCCACCCGCGAGGTTCGGCTCAGAATCGTGATTTCGGCGGGATAGTGCAGTTGGTGCTTGAAGCTGCACTGGGTGTCCGCCAGGATGACGTTCTCGCCGTCGGCCTTGATCGGTCGTTCATAAACCGCCGCGGCATAGGCCACCCGGCCGCTTTCCAGGTAGCGCAGGAAACTGACGTTATTCACATGCCCATAGGCGTCCATGTCGCCCCAGCGTACCGCCAGAGGAAATCGATGGGCATAGGAACGAGTATCTGCGTCGAAAGGAAGAGACATGTTTTTTGTTCTCCGGCACACAAGATTAAGGGCATTGTATCGTCGCCTCCTCAGGGAAATGCGATGAAAGGTCGTCTTCGTCCGGAAGCTCGCACGGTTTCACTCAGGCTTAAGGCCAAGTAAAAATCGAAGTCTGCCTCAGCCGGCTGGCCGTAGTTGTTCCACAACCTGGATCCAGCGCCGTTGTGGGAAAGATAGACCTGAATCCGAAAGCGGAAGCTAACAGGCGGAATCGGCCGCCCCTGTCGCAAGCCCGCACCAGCGGCTAACATGGCCCACCGTCCGGTTACCCTTTGAGTCGTACCGTCCATGCCCTCTTTTCTGCTGGAAGCCTGCAATCTGATCAAGGACTATGGCGGCCAGCGGGCCGTGGACGGGGTGAGCTTCGCCGTTGCCGAAGGACGGTGCTTTGGTCTGCTGGGTCCCAACGGCGCTGGCAAGACCACCACGGTGGAAATGTTGGAAGGGATCACCCTGCCCACCTCTGGCGAGATCCGCTTTCGCAGCGCTCCAGTGGGCCGGAACTATCCCCAGGAAATCGGGCTGATGTTCCAGAGCACGGCGCTGCAGGATTTCATGACCGTGCGCGAGGCGCTGCATACCTTCGGCCACCTCTATCGCCGCCACGCAGACTTCGACGAACTGGTGCGACGCTGCGCCCTCACCGACTTTCTCAACCAATACGTCAACACGCTCTCCGGCGGTCAGCGCCAGCGCGTGCTGCTCGCCATCGCCCTGGCCAACCGCCCGGCGCTGCTGTTCCTGGATGAGCCCACCACCGGACTGGACCCGCAGGCGCGGCGCCGTTTCTGGGAGCTGGTGCGGGAAATCAAGGCAGGTGGCAGCACCATCCTGCTCACCACTCACTATCTGGAAGAGGCGCACGCGCTGTGCGATGAGGTTGCCATCATGGACCACGGCCGGATCATCGCCCAAGGCAGCCCGGCTGCCCTGCTCGCCGCCCATTTCGATGAATCGATCCTCGTGCTGCCGCCGGATCAGGCCCCGGCGCTGGCGCGGGCCGAACTTGCCGCGCAGGAAACCCTGCATGGCCTGGAGCTGGCGACCCGCGCGGTGAACGAAACACTGCGCCGGCTGCTGGACGCCGGAGCGGATCTGAGTGGGCTGCGCATCCGCACCGCCACGCTGGAGGATCTGTTCCTGGAGCTGACCGGACAGGAGCTGCGCGCATGAAAGGCCTGATGCGGTTCTGGGTGGTGTGGCAGGCGCGCAATCGGGAATTCCTGCGTGACCGTGCCTCCCTGGCCTGGAACGTCCTGTTGCCGCTGCTGATCGTGTTCGGCTTCAGCCTGGCCTATAACGGCGACGGACCGGCGCAGTATCGCGTGGGTCTCTACGGCGTCACGGCGACCGGCGCCGATCCGCTGGGAGACTTGCCGCATATCCTGCGCGTGCCGGTGGACGCTCTGGAACCCGCCATCGTCAAGGTCGAACGCCATCAGCTCGATCTGCTGCTGGATGTATCCGGTCAGCGCTACTGGGTGAACCAGGACTCACCCCACGGCGAAATCCTGGCGCGGGCGCTGGAGGCCGTCAGTACGCCGCCGCCGATCCGCCAGCAGGTGAGCGGCACGGCGGTGCGCTACGCCCACTGGCTGCTGCCGGGCATCCTGTCCATGAACATGATGTTCAGTTGCCTGTTCGGGGTTGGGTATGTGGTGGTGCGCTACCGCAAGAACGGCGTGCTCAAGCGCTTCAAGGCCACGCCGCTCACCGCGTTCGAATTCCTCACCGCCCAGCTGCTGTCCCGCCTGTGGCTGACCTTGAGCATTACCAGCGGCGTATTCCTGCTGGCCTGGGTGCTGCTGGACGTGCCCGTGCGGGGCAATCCGCTCGCCCTGTTCAGCGTCTTCGCGTGTGGCGCCATCGCGCTGACCTGCCTCGGGCTGATCATCGCTGCGCGGCTGTCCAGCCAGGAACTGGCCGATGGTCTGCTCAATCTCATCACCTGGCCGATGATGTTTCTGTCTGGGGTATGGTTTTCCACCGAAGGACTGCATCCCTGGCTGCAGCGAGCGGCCGAGCTGCTGCCGCTGACGCATGTGATCGAGGCAGCGCGCGCGGTGATGTTCGACGGGGCAGGATTCCTGCAGATCGTCCCGCACCTGGCCATCCTGCTGACCATGGCGGCGGTATTCCTGACCATTGGCGCCTGGAGCTTCCGCTGGGACTGAAGCGATTCAGCCCTCGTGCTCGTCGCGCCAGGGATGACGCGGCGGGGGAATGAGCGGCGGCTTGTGCGCCCGCCGGCGAATCCAGTTCAGGCCCTTGAGCACGGCCCAGCGCCGAATGATCGCCCCCTCCAGATGATATTTGCCGGGGAAATCCATCACCATGAGCCCGGCGAGAATGGTCAGAATGCCTTGGCCGGGCAGGGCCAGCATGGCAATCCCGGCAAGCACCATCACCAGCCCCAGCAGATTCTTGCCCAGCACGAAGGCTACATGCAGCGCCCAATGGCGCTCGCGGCGGGCCAATGAATGGCGATGACCTTTGAGGAAATAATCCGGCGGCATCTGAATCACCAGCCAGGGCAGCAGTACGGTGCTTCCGACCATGACACCGATGGATAGCGGCAAAATCCACCAGACATCCAGCGCACTGCGATAAAGATTCTGGGCGGCGGCCAGGATGTCCGACATGGGTCTTGCAATCACGTTCAAGCCGATCCGGTACGGACCGGTGGCCATTGTAGGCCGAGCCTTCGCGGCGCGCCTAGTCCGCGCCACGCCGATGCCGGGATAGCGCCCCCGGCGCCAATCTCCGCGTCTATCGCCCTGAACTTAACGGAGGCCCACCCCGCTCCATGGCTAATCTACAATGCGCCGCAATGCCCGCTTGTCGTCCGCCTCATGCGTGCAATGACCGACCCCTCGCCTCCCTGTGACCAGCGAATGCATCCATGAAGCCAGCCGCCTTTCCCATGCCCCCCGCCACGCAACATACGCCGATGATGCAGCAGTACCTGCGCATCAAGGCCGAGCATCCCGATCACCTGCTGTTCTACCGCATGGGGGACTTCTACGAGCTGTTCTTCGAGGATGCCCGCCGCGCCGCCGCGCTGCTGGACCTGACCCTGACCCAGCGCGGTGAATCGGCCGGCGCGCCGATCGCCATGGCCGGCGTCCCCTACCACACCCTGGAGGGCTATCTGGCCCGCCTGCTCAAGCTGGGCGAATCGGCGGTGATCTGCGAACAGGTGGGCACTCCCACGCCCGGCAAGGGCCCGGTGGAGCGCGCCGTCACCCGCATCGTCACACCCGGAACGGTCACTGAAGACAGCCTGCTGGAGACCCATCGCGACAATCTGCTGGCCTGTCTGAACCGGGCCGGTGAACGCTATGCCCTGGCGTGGCTGGATCTGTCCGGCGGCCGCTTCTGCATCCTGGAAACGCTCCACGAGGCCGACTGGCTGGCGGAACTGGAGCGGCTGCAACCCGCGGAACTGCTGATTCCCGAAGACCTCGCCCTGCCCGCGCCATGGTCCGCCCATCGCGCCCTGCGGCGGCGCCCGCCCTGGCATTTCGATGTGCTCAGCGCACAGGAACAGTTGTGCCGCCAGTTCCAGACCCATGACCTGGGCGGCTTCGGCGCCGAGGGGCTCGATGCGGGAATCGCCGCTGCGGGCGCGCTGCTGACGTATGTGCAGGACACCCAGCGCGGCGCCCTGCCCCATCTGCGCGCGCTGCATGTGGAACATCCCGAGGACAGCCTGCTGCTCGATGCCGCGACCCGTCGCAACCTGGAGCTGGAAACCAATCTGCGCGGCGGCACCGAACACACCCTGGCCGCCGTGCTGGACCGCACCCAGACACCGATGGGCAGCCGCCTGCTGCGGCGCTGGATGCAGCGGCCGTTGCGCGAGCAGGGCGAACTGCGTCGCCGTTACCAGGCCATTACTACCCTGCGCGACACCCCGGCGCGGGAACCCCTGCACCGCCTGTTGCGGGGCATGGGCGATCTGGAGCGCATCCTGACCCGCATCGCCCTGGCCACCGCCCGGCCACGGGATCTGACTACCCTGCGCGGGGGGTTGGCGCGCCTGCCCGAGCTGCGCGGACTGCTGATTGATCTGGACAGCCCGCTGCTGGATGGCCTGATGGACAACCTGGCCGACCATGCGGCAGTGCGTCAGCGCCTGGAGCGGGCGCTGGCGGACGAGCCACCGGCGCTGCTGCGCGAAGGCGGCGTGATCGCCGCCGGTTTCGATGCGGAGCTGGACCGGTTGCGCGCCCTGTCGGAAAACGCCAACGGCTTTCTGCTGGATCTGGAACGGCGCGAACGGGAGCGCACCGGCATCGCCACCCTCAAGGTCGGCTACAACCGGATTCACGGCTATTACATCGAGCTGAGCCGCACCCATGCCGAACGCGTGCCCACCGAATACACCCGGCGCCAGACCCTCAAGGGCGCCGAGCGCTACATCACCGAGGAACTGAAAGGCTTCGAGGATCAGGTGCTGGGCGCGCGGGAACGGGCCCTGATGCGCGAAAAACTGCTTTATGACGCCTTGCTCGGCGAGCTGTCGGGCGAGCTGGACAGCCTGCAACACACGGTCGCCGCGATCGCCGCGCTGGACAGCCTGCTGTGCCTGGCCGAGCGGGCCTTGAGCCTGAACTGGAGCGAGCCGGAACTGGTTGCGGAACCGGTATTGCAAATCGAGGCGGGGCGCCATCCGGTAGTGGAACAGGCCCTGGACGGACCCTTCGTGCCCAACGACCTGAGCCTGGACGTCGACCGGCGCCTGCTGGTCATCACCGGCCCCAACATGGGCGGCAAATCCACCTACATGCGCCAGGTGGCGCTGATCGTGCTGCTCGCCCACATGGGCAGTCACGTGCCAGCGCAGACGGCCCGTATCGGCCCGATGGACCGCATTTTCACCCGCATCGGCGCCGCCGACGAGCTGGCCTCGGGCCGCTCCACCTTCATGGTGGAAATGACCGAAACCGCCAACATCCTCCACCACGCCACCGCCCGCAGCCTGGTTCTGATGGATGAGATCGGCCGCGGCACCGGCACCTACGACGGCCTGGCGCTGGCGCGCGCCTGCGCCGAGGATCTGGCCACCCGCATCGGCGCCTTCACCCTGTTCGCCACCCATTACTTCGAGCTGACCGCGCTGGCGCAAACTCTCGCGGGAGTCGCCAACGTGCATCTGGAAGTTGCCGAGCACGGCGAGGCGCTGATCTTCCTGCACAGCGTGCGGGACGGGCCGGCCAGTCGCAGCTACGGCTTGCAGGTCGCCGCGCTGGCCGGGGTGCCGCGCCATGTCGTCGCCCGCGCCCGGCACCATCTGGAAGCGCTGGAAACCTTGCCCAGCCTCTCCTCACCCGCCGCGCCCACGCCTCAGCTTTCGCTGTTCGCGCCACCGGAACCCGAGGCGGTGGCGATGCTGCGTGCACTCGATCCCGACCGGCTCAGCCCACGCGAGGCGCTGGAGCTGGTCTACCGGCTGCGTGAGCGCCTGCCACCGGATTCGTAAGTCTTCTTTGGCTGCACCACAAGCTGCGCTATCGAACCTGTGGATGGTGGGCCGGTAATTTGCCGGCGGTGGGTTGCGGCGTCTGTAAGGCGGGAAAGTCCATCGAAACGTGCCGTTTGCCGCGCTAACAGAGCACAGACTCCAATGCTTGCGCCAAGAGCCGACTTTGCGGCGTCAGCGTTGTGTTGTTCAGGCCTTCCTTAGAACGACACCCGCAGACCCAGGTCGTAGACCGTCGCATCCGCGCCCACCGCTGCATTGGCCTGAACACCCAGCGGCCCATAGACCGACCAGAGCCCGCCGGCCCGCAGCATGGCTTCGTTGTCTTCCAGGATTCCATCCTGATACAGGGCGGTGAGGTTCAATTCCAGCATCTCCTTCGCCAGGTAGCGCAGGCCGGCAGCGAGCTGGAAACCGTCTTCCTTGCCATCCTCGAAGCGATTGGGGGTGTCGATGTCGCGCCGCAGCCAGGCGGCCTCGCCGATGAAATCCATGTCCGGGGCCAGGGCGTAACGATAGCCAACGCCAACCAGCAGGTCGGAGAAGTCCACATCCGCGCTGTCCGCTTCCAGATAGGAATTCTCGATGATGCCGTAAATCGTGTCGGTAATGCCCAGCGACAAGCGAATGGCCGGCCCGTCGAATGTGTCATCGAGGCTGTCCGCACCGTCCCGATCCATGGTCCGGTAGCTCAAATCGACATAGTCATAGCCAATGCCCTGCGCCTGCACCAGGCTTCCTGCCAACAGGAGTGAAGCGCCAGCCAATCCGTTGAACCATTTCATTGCAAACTCCCCCAGATTGATTCATCGCCCAAAGTAACCGGCGTCACTCATGCACAGATCGCGCCCGTGCGATCGCCGCGCGCACCTGCTCGGGCGCCGTGCCGCCATAGCCTCCGCGCGCCGCCACCGACCCCTCCAGGGTCAACACCGCATAAACATCCGCCTCGATCAGCGGGCTGAAGGATTGCAGCTCAGCCAGGCTGAGCAATGACAGGTCCCGCCCCTCACGCACCCCCAACGCCACCGCCTTGCCGACGATCTCGTGGGCATCGCGGAAAGCAATCCCCTTGCGCACCAGATAATCGGCCAGATCCGTCGCCGTGGCAAAACCGCGCCGCGCGCTCTCGCGGCAGTTGTCGCGCTTGACCTCGATCGCCGGGACCATGTCGGCAAAGGCCCGCAGACAGCCGGCCACCGTGTCCACGGTGTCGAACAAGGGCTCCTTGTCCTCCTGGTTGTCCTTGTTATAGGCCAAGGGCTGGGCCTTCATCAGGGTCAGCAGGCTCACCAGATTGCCGTACACACGACCGGTCTTGCCGCGCACCAGCTCAGGCACGTCGGGATTTTTCTTCTGCGGCATGATGGACGAACCGGTGCAGAAACGGTCGGGCAGCGCAATGAAATCGAACTGGGCGCTGGACCACAGCACCAGCTCCTCGGAAAAGCGCGACAGGTGCATCAGGATCAGGCTGGCAACGGCGGCGAATTCGATGGCGAAGTCCCGATCGCTCACCGCGTCCAGGGAGTTTTCGCTGATCGCCGCGAAACCGAGTTGCTCGGCCACGTACGCCCGATCCAGCGGATAGACCGTACCCGCCAGCGCCGCCGCGCCCAGCGGCAACACATTCACTCGCCGCCGGCAGTCGTGCAAGCGCTCCCGATCCCGCACCAGCATGGCGTGCCAGGCCATCAGGTGATGGCCGAAGGTGACCGGCTGGGCCACCTGCAAGTGGGTGAAACCGGGCATCAGGGTGTCGGCCTCGCGCTCGGCCAGATCCAGCAGGCCGCCGCGCAAGCGGTCAAGCTCTCCCACCAGCGCGTCGATGGCCTCACGCAGATAGAGCCGGATGTCCGTCGCGACCTGATCGTTGCGGGAACGCCCGGTATGCAGCTTCTTGCCGGCCTCGCCGATGCGCGCCACCAGCCGCGCCTCGATGTTCATGTGCACATCTTCCAGCGCCACCGACCACTCGAAGCGCCCGGCCTCGATTTCCGCGCGAATGGCGTCCAGCCCGGTGACGATCTGCTCGCACTCCGCATGGGTCAGCACGCCGATGCGGGCCAACATGCGCGCATGGGCGATGGAGCCGGCGATGTCCTGACGGTACAGGCGCTGATCGAAGCCCACCGAGGCGGTGAAGGCTTCCACGAAGGCATCGGTGCCCTCGGAAAAACGTCCGCCCCAGGGTTTGGCGGGGGGTTGCGGAACACTCATGCCGACTCCATTGGGGTTAAGGACGCGACGGGCAGACGTTCAAAAGAGTCAACGCCGCCGGATCGCTGCCGATAAGGCGGATTATATCGGGCCAAATCGCAGCCGCATCATGCAGCTCAGACTTTCACCACGTTTCGCTTTCTCCGAGCCGGGCCCGCCGCGGGTACGGGATGGATTTTTCCTGCCCGACCTGTGCGATCTGAGGGTGACGCTGGCGCTGGTGCTGAGCGTGCAGTTGCTGGCTTTCATCCTGACGCTGGCCATGCCGCCGGAGGATTTCTGGCTGCGTTTGAGCCGGGTGTCGCTCTATGCCCAGGGCGTGGCGCTGTCGAGTGCAGGCCTGCTGTGCGGCCTGCGCGCGCGCCTGGCGCAACTGGCGCTGCCGCTGGCCAGTGCCCTGATCCTGACCCTGGTGCTGGGGCTGGCCGTCGGTACCGCCTTCTTGGGACGGTTCCTGTTCAGGGATCCGGGCGACATGAGCGGAATCTCGAATCATCTGGCCCCAACCCTGCGCCTGGGCTTCATAGCGACCCTGGTGGCGGCGCTGGCCCTGCGCTATCTGTACCTGCAACACATCCTGGCGCAGCGGATGCGCGAGGAATTCACCCTGCGCATCGACGCGCTACAGGCGCGCATCCGTCCGCATTTCCTGTTCAACACCCTGAACACCATCACCGCCCTCATCCGCGGTCAACCGCGCGTGGCAGAAGCGGCGCTGGAGGATCTGGCGGATCTGTTCCGCGCCAGCCTCGCCGCCAGCGGCACCTTTGTCACGCTAACGGACGAATTGACCCTGTGCCGGCATTACCTGCATCTGGAAACGCTGCGGCTGGGCGAGCGGCTGCGCGTTGATTGGGCAATCGATGACCTGCCAGGGCAGGCGCTGCTGCCCGCGCTGACCCTGCAGCCACTGCTGGAAAATGCCATCTACCACGGCATCGAAACACGGCCCACGGGCGGCACGGTCCATCTGCAGGGCCGCGTGGACAAGGGCTTGATTGAACTGTCCCTGCGCAATCCGCACGACGGCAAATCGCGCCATGGACACGGCCTGGCCATCGAGAACACCCGCCAGCGAATGGCCTTGAGCTTCGGGGCGCAAGGGCGCCTGGATCTGCGGCAAACGCCAACCACCTTCGAGGTCACGCTGGTGTTTCCGTTCCTCACGCGCGTGCCCGATGGCGCTGGGCGCGCGATCCCATGAATATCCTGCTGGTGGACGACGAAGCGCCGGCGCGCGCCCGGCTGGCGCAATTGATTGCCGAATTGCCGGAGCACCGGGTGGTGGGTGAAGCCGAAAGTGGCGCGCAGGCGCTGGCACTGTGCGCGCAACTGGCGGTTGACGTCGTCCTGCTCGACATCCGCATGCCCGGGCTGGATGGCCTGGAGACCGCCCGGCTGCTGGGTGCCACCGCCGCGCCGCCGGCGGTGATCTTTGTCACCGCCTATACCGATCATGCTTTGACCGCCTTCGAGGTTCAGGCGTCGGACTACCTGGTCAAGCCAGTACGCCGCGAGCGCCTGATGCAGGCCTTGGCGCGCCAGCAGCACCAGCCTTCGCCGCGGGCCGATGGCCATGATGCGCCCGTAGCGGTACCCCGCACCCACCTGCATGCGCGGCTGGGGAGCATGGTGCAGGTGGTGGCGGTGGAACAAGTGCGCTATTTCAAGGCCGACCAGAAGTACGTCACCGTGCGCAATCACGAGAGAGAACTGCTGATCGAAGATTCCCTGGTACGGCTGGAAGCGGAATTTGCCGGTCGCTTCGTACGGGCGCATCGCAACGCGCTTGTGGCCATCGCCTATCTGGAGGCCTTGCACCAACGCGGCGTCCGGCACTGGCTGCAACTCAAGGATTGTCCGGAAGGCATCGCGGTGAGCCGACGCCACCTGCGTCTGATACGTCAGGCCCTGCAAAGCACAAGAACCTGATCCGACCATTGCAGCCCCTCGGCCGGGATTCTAGGATGGGAACCCTTTCCCTGAATCAGGATCCCCGGCATGTCCGACCGCACCCTGCGCATCGCCACCCGCCGCAGCCCCCTGGCGCTCTGGCAGGCCGAGCATGTGGCCGCGCGCCTGCGGGCGCTGTACCCCGGGCAGATCGTTGCCTTGGTGCCCATCAAGACCCAGGGCGATCGCATCCTCGACGTGCCCCTGGCCAAGATCGGCGGCAAGGGGCTGTTCATCAAGGAGCTGGAGCAGGCGCTGCTGGAGGGCCAAGCCGATCTGGCCGTGCACTCCATGAAGGATGTCCCCGCCGAGCTGCCTGCGGGCCTGTGCCTGTCGACCCTGCTGGAGAGTGCCGACCCGCGCGATGCCCTGCTCAGCCGGCAGCCGGACGGCTGGTCGGGCCTGCCGCACGGCTCGCGCATCGGCACCTCCAGCCTGCGCCGCCAATGCCAGCTGCGTTTTCTGCGGCCCGACCTGCGCTTCGATTTCCTGCGCGGCAATGTCGGCACCCGGCTGCAAAAGCTCGACGATGGGGCATTCGATGCCATCGTGCTCGCCGCCGCGGGGCTCGACCGGCTGGGCCTCGCTGCGCGCATCAGCGAACGCCTCCCGCCGTCGATCAGCCTGCCCGCTGTGGGCCAGGGCGTGATCGGTATCGAGTGTCGCGAGGATGACGCTGCCCTGCATGCGCTGCTGGCCCCGCTGGATCAAGCCACCTCACGCCATCGCGTCACCGCCGAACGGGCGCTGAATGCCCGCTTGAATGGCGGCTGCCAAGTGCCGATTGCCGCACATGCCGTGGTCGCTGGCGACCATTTGGTGCTGGACGCCCTGGTCGGTGGCCTGGAGGCGCAAGTGCTGTTGCGCGAACGGATTGAAGGACCCGTGAGCGAGGCGGCGGCGCTGGGGCGCGCGCTGGCGGAAACACTGCTCGCG
>JBAUIG010000137.1:0-1561 GCA_049682735.1 Candidatus Macondimonas sp.
GACTCGCCGCTCTGCTCGGCAACCTCGACCAGAGCGTGTTCGGGGAGCCGGCGTATCCGACGGTCGAATCGAAGGCCGCGCATTTGCTGTACTTCACGATCAAGAATCACCCCTTTTCGGATGGCAACAAGCGCATCGGCTCCTTCCTGTTCGTGGACTTCCTGAACCGCAACGGCCGATTGTTCCGGGGCGGGGAGGCCGTGATCAACGATGTGGGGGCTCGCGGCGCTCGCGCTGCTGGTGGCCGCGTCGGCGCCGAAGGACAAGGACGTGATGATCCGGCTGGTGATGAACATGCTTGCCGGCCCGCAGCCGTGAACACGCGCTTTTCCGAATCCATCGTCTAAGACGCCGCCCTCGCCTGGCTCGCAGCGCTCGGCTACGCGGTGCTGCACGGCCCGGGCATCGCCGTGGGCGGAGCGCAGCGGACCAAACTATCGCGATATCCTGCTGGCGCAGGCGGAAGTGTTGTCCGAGATCTGGGCAGGTACCTGAAACATCGCGGGCAGGCGCTATGGGATACGCAATCCGGGGGCAAGGTCAGCCGAGTCAGCTCTCAGCGCCCTGTTTGCCTCGACGACGGATCCAGCGCGACCGCTAGCGGCAGCCACCCCGGTGTACCATAGCGCCTCCTTTCCTCGGATCGCCCTGCCGTGCCATCGACTCCCGCCGCCTTTTCCACGCTGCCGCTCGCGCCGGAGCTGCTCACCACCTTGCGCGAGCTGGGCTACGAAGTCATGACGCCGGTGCAGGCCCAAAGCCTGCCCGCGCTGCTGGCCGGGCGGGATGTCATCGCCCAGGCCATGACGGGCAGCGGCAAGACGGCCGCGTTCGGCATCGCCCTGCTGACCCGCCTCGATGCGCGCTGTTTCGAGCCCCAGGCGCTGATCCTTTGCCCCACCCGCGAGCTGGCGGACCAGGTCACCAAGGTGCTGCGCCAACTCGCGCGGGGCCTGGGCAACATCAAGATGCTGACCCTGTGCGGGGGCATGCCGATGGCGCCGCAACTGAATTCCCTGGAATCCGGCGCCCATGTCGTGGTGGGGACGCCGGGGCGCGTCCTGAAGCATCTGACCAAAGGTTCGCTGAAGCTGTCGCGGCTGAAAACGCTGGTGTTGGATGAGGCCGATCGTATGCTCGACATGGGCTTCCACGACAGCATGGTCGAGGTGATCGCGTTCGCGCCGACAGAGCGCCAAACCCTGCTGTTCTCCGCCACCTATCCGGACACGATTCGCGCCTTGAGCCGCCGTTTCCAGCACGATCCGGTGGAGATCACCGTACCCTCGGCGGCGGCGGACACGCAGATCGAGCAGCTCTTTTTCGAAGTCGACCCGCGCGCCCGGGAGCAGGCGCTCAATGCCTTGCTGCGGCACTACCAGCCCGCCTCGGCCGTGCTGTTCTGCAACACGCGGCAGCGCTGCGACGAGGTTGCCCAGTCCTTGCGGGCGGCGGGATTTCATGTCGCCGCCCTGCATGGCGATCTGGAGCAGCGCGAGCGCGACCAGGTGCTGGTGCAATTCGCCAACCAGAGCTGTCCGCTGCTGGTGGCGACCGACGT
>JBAUIG010000138.1:0-1520 GCA_049682735.1 Candidatus Macondimonas sp.
CCGACCCTCCGAGAGCCCCCCAGGCACCCCATCGCATCTCGCAAGGGCATCCTGCTCGCCGGTGGTTCCGGCACACGCCTCTATCCGCTCACGGTCGGGGTCAGCAAGCAGCTCATGCCGGTCTACGACAAACCGATGATCTATTACCCCCTGTCCACGCTGATGCTGGCCGGCATCCGCGAGACGCTGATCATCACCACGCCGCACGACGCCGCGGCCTTCGCGCGCGTACTCGGCGACGGCAGCCAGTGGGGCCTGACGCTGCGCTACGCCGTACAGCCCCAGCCCGACGGCATCGCCCAGGCGTTGCTCATCGGCGCGGAATTTCTCGCCGGCGCCCCCTGCGCCTTGATCCTGGGCGACAACATTTTCTTTGGCCACGGCCTCGCCGAATCGCTGGCCGGGGCAAGCGCGCGGACGCACGGGGCGACCATCTTCGGCTACTGGGTGCGCGATCCCGAGCGCTATGGCGTGGTGGAGTTCGACACGGACGGCTGCGCCCGCGCAATCGAGGAAAAGCCCACGCACCCGCGCTCGAACTACGCCGTGACCGGACTGTACTTCTACGACGAGACCGCCAGCGCCCGCGCCAGTGATCTGCGGCCCTCGGCGCGCGGCGAGCTGGAAATCACCGATCTCAACAACGCCTATCTCGCCGACGGCGCGCTACGCGTGGAGCGGCTGGGGCGCGGCCATGCCTGGCTCGACACCGGCACCCACGATTCCCTGCTGGATGCGGCCAACTTCGTGCAGGTGATGCAGGCGCGCCAGGGGCTGCAGATCGCCTGTCCCGAGGAGATCGCCTATCGCCAGGGCTGGATCGACGCCGATGCCGTGCTGCGCCTCGCCGAGCCGCTGAAGAAAAACGGCTACGGCCGCTACCTCATCGATCTTGTGACCCATGGCGGCGTGCCATGAAAATCCAGGAAACCGCCCTGCCCGGTGTACTGATCATTGAGCCGGTTGTGCATGGCGATGCACGGGGATTTTTCCTCGAAACCTTCCGCGAAAATGTGCTGGCCGCGCAGGGCATCGCCGGCCCGTTCGTGCAGGACAACCATTCCCGCTCGGGTCGCGGCGTGCTGCGCGGGCTGCACTACCAGCGCGAACACCCCCAAGGCAAGCTGGTGCGCGTCGTCCGCGGCCGCATCCTGGATGTCGCCGTGGACATCCGGCGCGGCTCGCCTCACTTCGGGCGCGCGCTTGCCGCGGAACTCGACGATGTTGCCCATCACCAGATCTACATCCCGCCCGGCTTCGCGCATGGTTTCCTGGTGCTCTCCGAGGTCGCCGATGTCCTCTATCGCTGCACCGACTACTACCATCCGGCCAGCGAAGGCGGCATCCGCTGGGACGATGCGGCGCTCGACATCCCCTGGCCCATGCTCGATACCCTGCCCCAAGTCTCGGACAAGGACGCGCGCCTGCCGCGCCTGAGCGAGATTCCGGCCGACCAGTTGCCTGTCTATCCGGGGACGGCATGAGCATTCTCGTCACTGGCGCCGGCGGGCAGCTCGGCC
>JBAUIG010000139.1:0-4154 GCA_049682735.1 Candidatus Macondimonas sp.
CACCCCTGCAGATCGCCGACGGCATAGGTGGCCATGGGTTTTCAGTGCAACTGGCTGCGGACAGCCAGGGTGAAGACCGGGATCTCGGCCTCGAAATGGGTGCCGTCCTCGGCCACCATCTGGTAGCTGCCGCGCATGGAGCCGACCGGCGTCTCCAGCATGGCGCCGCTGGTGTAGGTGAAGGTATCCCCCACTTCCAGCACGGGCTGCTCCCCCACCACGCCCTCGCCGCGCACCTCCTGCACATGACCTTCGCCGTCGGTGATCAGCCAGTGGCGCGACAACAACCGCGCCGTGACCGTGCCGCTGTTGTGCAGGGTGACGGTATAGGAAAACACGAAGCGATCCGTGCCGGAGTCGGATTCCAACGGCAGGTATTCGCTGACAACAGACACATCGATCCGGTAGACAGGGGCATCTTGGGTCATGGAAGCCATCCGGGGACAAACGGGAAAAGCGCAACGACCCTGAAGGATCATCGATACAGAGTCAACTGGATTTTATCACTGCCCCGCTTCAGTCCGCAGATGGGCGGCGAGGGCGGCGTACTCGGCCGGGCTGATCTGCTCCGGGCGCAGGCCGGGGTCCAGACCCACGGCGCGGATCTGTGTCTCATCCGCGAGGTTCTTGAGGGTGTTGCGCAGGGTCTTGCGGCGCTGGCCAAATGCGGCGGACACCACACGGGCATAGAGCGCCGGATCGGGCATCGGGAACGGGGCGACGGCGTGGGGCACCAGGCGCACGAAGGCCGAATCCACCCGCGGCGGCGGGGTAAAGGACCCCGGGGCGATATGGAACAACGGGATCACCTGGACCTGGGGGGCCAGCATCACCGTGAGCCGGCCGTAATCGCCGCCGCCAGGCGCCGCCGCCATGCGTTCCACCACCTCGCGCTGCAACATGAAGTGCATGTCCGCAATGGTGTCGACCTGCTCCAGCAGATGAAAGATCAAGGGCGTGGAAATGTTGTAGGGCAGATTGCCCACCACCCGCAGGGGCGTGCCGCGCGCCTGGGCCAAGGCCCGGAAATCGAAGCGCAGCACGTCGGACTCGTGCACGGTGAGCCCTTCCAGGGGCGGTTTGGCGTGACGCAGCAAGGCGATCAGGTCGCGGTCGATCTCGACCGCATCCAGCTTGCCGCACGCCGCCAGCAGCGGGCGAGTGATGGCGCCCCGCCCCGGGCCGATCTCGACCACGGCCTCCCCGGGTTGGGGCGCAACGGTCTGGACAATGCGGCGGATGATGCCTTGGTCGTGCAGGAAATGCTGACCAAAGCGCTTGCGGGCAACGATCATGCGCGCGCCACCAGACGCAGGGCCTCATACACCGCCGCGCGAAAACTGCCGACCTCGGCCCGTCCCGTGCCGGCCAACTCAAAGGCGGTACCGTGGTCGACGGACGTGCGCACCATGGGCAGCCCCAAGGTCACATTGACCGCCTCGCCGAAGCCCCTGGCCTTGAGCACCGGCAGGCCCTGGTCGTGGTACATCGCCACCACCGCATCCACCTGCGCCAGCCGGTCGGGGGTGAACGCCGTATCGGCCGGCACGGGTCCGGTCAACGACCATCCCTGTGCCCGCAGCGTGTTCAGCACCGGCGTGATGATGCGCAGCTCCTCGTCTCCCAGATGCCCGCCTTCGCCGGCATGGGGATTGAGTCCACACACCAGGATGCGCGGGGTCTCAAAGCCATAGCGCCGGCGCAGATCCTGCTCCAGGATCGTGATGACGCTCGTCAGGCGCGCGGGCGTCAGCGCATCGGGCACGGCGCGCAGCGGCAGGTGCGTGGTGGCCAGCGCCACGCGCAATCCCGGCGCCACCAGCAGCATCACCGGCAGGGCAGCCCCCGTACGCTCGGCCAGCCATTCGGTGTGTCCGCTGAAGGGAATACCGGCGTCGTTGATCAGGCCCTTGTGCACGGGGCCCGTCACCAATGCCTGGAAATGGCCAGACAGACAGCCCGCGACAGCCCGCTCCAGGGTCGCCAGCACGTGAGGCGCCTGGGCCAGATCGCCTTGGCCAGGGCGCACGGGGACCTCAAGCGGAACGGGATCGCAGAGCAGTTCGCCGGGGACATGTGCACGAGGCTCCGTACCCACTGCGAAAGGACGCAGGACAAGCGGCAATCCCAACAGGCGTGCACGCGCCTGCAACAGATCCGGATCGCTCACCACCACCAGTTCGGCGGGAAAGGCTTCCTGCGCCAGGCGCACCAGCAGATCCGGACCGATGCCGGCTGGCTCGCCCGGAGTCAGCGCCAGGCGGGGTACGCGCACCGCCATCGGTCAGCCTGGATTGTCGAGGCGGATCTCCACATAGGCCTCTTCGCGCAGGCGGCGCAGCCAAGCCTGGGTTGCCTCCTCCAGCTTGCGCTGGTACACCCGTTGCCGGGCCTGGTCGCGCTCGGCCTGATCCGTGGCATCGCGGTCGCGCCGCTCGATCACCTGCACCAAGTGCCAGCCAAAACGCGACCGAAAGGGTTCGCTGATCTGCCCCGGTTCAAGAGCATCCATCGCCTGCTGGAATTCAGGCACGGTTGTGCCGCTTGCCAGCCAACCCAGATCACCGCCCTGATCGGCAGTGGCATCGTCGGAATACTGCTTGGCAAGGGCGGCAAAATCCGCGCCGCCTATCAGTTCATTGCGCACACGGCTCATCGTGGCGCGGATCTTGGCATCGTCCATCACGACGCTGGGGCGCATCAGGATATGTCGGGCATGGGTTTCGGCGATCACCGCCCTTTTGGCATCAGCGGTCTCTCCGCCAGCCTCGGGCGCGCTCTTGGATTCGAGCTGGTTATCGATTTCCCGCTCGGTCACCACGATGCGCCGGGCCACCTCGCGCTGGCGCAACTGCTCGATACTGAGATCGCGGCGAATGTCCTCGCGCAAAGCCTGGTAATCCACCCCCTCGGCCTGCACCGCAGCGATGAATTCATCCAGCCGCATGTTGTTGCGGCGGGCGATGCTGGCAACGGCCTGGTTGACGGCCTCATCCGGAGTCTTGATGCCGGTTTTCTCGGCCATCTGCCACTGAATCTCGGCCAGGATCATGCGCTCCAGCACCTGCCGCTCCAGGATATCGCGAGGCGGTAAGCGGCCCTGCGCCTCGCCCGCAGCGCGCGCTTGAATTTCCCGGATCTGGTTGTCCAGTTCACTGCGCAGGATGACTCCGTTGTTGACCACGGCCACCACCCGATCCAGCTCGGCGGCTGTTCCGGACAGGGTCAGCACGGCCAGCAAGAGCCCGATCATCCAGCTTGCCGGGCCACGCATTGCGGCCCGCTTATGGCATTGTTTCATTGCCCACCATCGCACGGTTCAAAAAGCTTTGGATGCCATCGCCCAGTCGCCCCAGACCACTGAGTTCCAGCTGCAGGTAAATCCCCTGGTCCACTTCATCGATGTTGCGCACATAACGGCGGCCCGCCACCTGCACGGCCCAGCAACAACTGCGGTATTCCACGCCGAGAAGAGTCTCCAGGTCCTGATCATCGCGCAGGGAATAATTCCAGCGGCCGACGGCGGAGAGTTCCCGGGTCAACGGCCAGCTGGCCATCACATCGACCTGTTCCAGTGGATCGCCCAGATCGCGCCGCAAGCGGTAGGACAAGCCGATGATTTTTCTGGATTCAGGCTGATAGCGGACTTCAGCAAGCTGCTGAACGGCCGTCTGATCCTCGCTGTCCCATTCTATCTGAAAGCGCGCACGGGTGTCCGGACGGGGATAGGCGGCTGCCTCGGCCAGGTAGGTGGAGTCGCCCACTTCGCTGACCGCCTCATCCGGCAACAGGGTTTTTGAAGGCGTTATGCGGGTGATCCGCCCCAGCGTCCCCTCGACCTTGGGCGCCCCTGAATCGGGGTCGCGCACCGCCGAGGTCACGGCGGTGGTGACCTGGTTGGCGCTGCTCTGACGGTCAGCCCCCACATATCGGTTGGTATCAAATAAACGCAGGAAATCGAATTCGGGCAAGCGGGTATCAAATACCGGAAGTTCATCCTGTTCCCGCTCGGGAACATAGAGATAGAACAGCCGCGGTTCCAGGGTTTGCAGCCATCGTTCGTCGCCCCAGCCCAGATCCCGCTCGAAGCGCAAGCCGCTGTCCACCGATGCCACAGGTACCCCACGGCTCGGGCTGGCCTGGCCATCGATCTC
>JBAUIG010000140.1:0-2244 GCA_049682735.1 Candidatus Macondimonas sp.
GCAGCAGGGTGACCTGGCACACCGCCGGGCCCTCGGGGTAGAACGGCCGCTGCACCGTCAGGGGTCCCCGATGCTGCCGCCGCGCCAGCACGGTGGCCGCGCCCCGTGCCGCGAAGGTCAGCGACAATTCGGCTTCCCAGCCGGTGGATGGATCGATTTCAGCCGGGGCGGCGATGGGCGGCCGAATGGCTTCGGTGCTGGCGGGGCGCATCAAATCCCGCCGCGCAGCAGGGCAATCCCCAAGGCCATGGCGGCCAGCGCCAAGGCGGCGCGCAGTCCGTTCGCGATCGACGGTACCCCGTGTCGCAGGCGCTGCAGCCCTGCCCCCAGCAGCCCGCCGAATGCCAGCATGGCGATCAGCACCCCCGCGCCGAACAGGAGCAGATACGCCATTCCGATCCACGGACTGGCGGCGGTGGCGAGCGGCGCCAGGGCCAACAGGGAGCCCGAACCGGCGGTGCCGTGCAACAGGCCTACCAGCAGCGCCCGGCGGCCATGGTGGGCGGGCAGTCCCGCGACATGCAGGTGAGCGCCGTTCGCGCCATGGCGATGCAGTCGGAGCGGCGCCTCGCCGGCCCACAGCGTCCAGAGCGCGCTGATCCCCAGCCCGATCAGCACGAAAGCCACCAGATATTCGGCCCAGGCGCTCAAGCCGGTGGGCACCGCCAGGCCCGCCAGCAGCACCAGCGCGCCGATTCCCATTAGGGCTGCGCCGTGGCCCAGCGCCCAGCGTGCGCTGAAGGCAAGGCTGCCGCGCCGCCCGGCGCGGGCATCGTTCAGGTTGGCGACCGCCAGCACATGGTCGGGATCGAGGGCATGCAGCAGCCCCAGGCCGAAACCCATGGCGAGCAGCGTTGGCGTCTGTGTCAGCATGGCGAACTCCTTCAGGCGCCCCAGCCGCGAATGATGGACTTGTGCGCGCCCAGCTTGCCATAGGCGACCAGGGTGCCGAGGACATCGACGATGGCACGGGTGGCGAGCAGGGCGGTAATTTCGGATTGATCGTAGGGCGGCGAGACCTCCACCACCTCCATGCCACAGATGCCCTCCTTGGCCACCGCGCCCAGCAGATAGAGGATCTCGCGTGGCAGGAAGCCGCCCGGTTCCGGCCAGCCGGTGCCGGGGACGAAGCCGCAGTCCACCGAGTCGATGTCGAAGGATAGATACACCGCGTCCACGCCGTCCCAGGCGGTTTCCAGGGCGATTTCGGCGGTCTTCTCCAGGCCCAGGGTGGTGACATCGTTCATGGTGAGGATGGTGGTGCCGCGCTTGCGCGCTTCCTTCACCGCCGGACGCGGCACCTGCCAGCCGCCGATTCCGATCTGCACCAGGTTCTTGGCCGGCACATTGGGCAGGTTGGTGGCGTGGAACCAGGGCGTGGTGTGCATGCGCTCATCCAGATCCTTCTCCTGGATGTCGGCGTGACGGTCGAAGTGGATGATGCCGATCTTCTTGTCGGTGTGTTGGGCGATGCCGCGCACGGTGGCAAAGCCGATCGAATGATCGCCGCCGAGCACGATGGGCAAGGCGCCGGAAGCGAAGATGTGGCCCATGCCGCGGCTGATCTGGTCGAAGGTCTTCTCGATGTTGGCGGGAATCACGAACACATCGCCGGCATCGCACAGGTTCATCTGCTCGCGCAGGTCGACGCCCAGCTCGTAGTTGTAGGGGGTGTAGAGCGCGCTGATCTTGCGGATGCCTTGCGGCCCGAAGCGCGTGCCGGGGCGGTAGGTGGTGCCGCCGTCGAAGGGCACGCCGAGGATGGCCGCGTCGTATTGGCCGACCAGATGGATATCCTCACAGAACGGCGCCTTCATGAAGGTGTTGATGCCGGCGAAATGCGGCAGCTCGCCGCGCACGAAGGTGGAAATCTCCCGATCCTGCACGCTATCGGCGGCGGGCAGGCCATGATCCAGGCCGTGCTGGACGTGGGCTTTCCAGGCCTGATAGGGCAGGTCCTTTTCCTTGTGCATGGATTTCCAGCCCTGCAGCTGGGTCTTGTCGAAGCTGGGGTGATGGTTGAGGCCCGAGCCCATGGGGTTGGTGGTCGCAAAGCGTTTCAGGCGCATGACAGGTGTCTCCTTGGTTTCATGGGATGGTGTGGGTGGATCAGGTGGGCGGTCGGCGTCGCGACAATTCGGCCAGGCGGTTCAGTTTGTCGAGATCATGCTGGACGCCGGAGGTGGCGCGAATGCGCTCCAGCACGATCTTTTTCCACTGCAGCAACTCGGGGGCGAGCTTGAG
>JBAUIG010000141.1:0-7071 GCA_049682735.1 Candidatus Macondimonas sp.
TGAAAAGCGCCTTCCATGACCACGATGCGCGGCAGTGTGAGCCCCCGCGCGTGGCCCAGGCGGCGGGCCAGTTTGATGGCGGCCTCATTGGCCTCGGCGCCGGAATTGCAGAAAAATACCCGCTCCATGCCAGCGAGCTGACACAGTCGATCTCCCAGTTTTTCCTGCAAGGGAATGCGATACAAATTGGAGGTATGCAGCAAGGTGGCCGCCTGATCAGCCAAGGCGGCGGCCACGGCGGGATGGGCATGGCCCAGGCCGCATACGGCGATTCCGCTCAAGGCGTCGAGATAGCGTTGACCGTCCTCGTCCCACAGCCAAGCCCCTTCCCCGCGGACGAACGCAACCGGCAAACGGGCATAGGTCGACATCAGATGTTCCGGCATGGTGGTTGGCGTCCACGGGTTGTTCTTGATATTCCAGGGCGGATAGGCGCCGTCCATTCCCTGAGACCTAAACAAAGGCGGGGCCGCCCGCGCCGGGCAGCCCCGAGATCTTCATCGCCTGGTTTGATTAGGCAGCGAAGTTCTTCGCCACGAATTCCCAGTTTACCAGATTCCAGAACGCTTCCATGTACTTGGGCCGGGCATTGCGGTAGTCAATGTAATACGCATGTTCCCAGATGTCACAGGTGAGCAGGGGCACCAGAGTGGTATCGGTGAGGGGCGTGGCGGCGTTGGAAGTTTCCACGATCGCCAGACTGCCGTCGGCCTTCTTGACCAGCCAGCCCCAGCCGGAGCCAAAGTTGGCAATGGTCTGGTCCGTGAAGGATTTCTTGAATTCCTCAAAGGAGCCGAAGCTTTTGTCGATGGCGGTGGCCAGGGCGCCAGTGGGCGTGCCGCCGCCCTGGGGGCTCAGGCAATTCCAGTAGAAAGTATGGTTCCAGACCTGCGCGGCTTGATTGAACAGCTTTCCGGTGGCCTTGCGGATGATCTCTTCCAGGCTGAGATCCGCATATTCAGTGTTGGGGATCAGGCCGTTGAGGGTATCGACATAGGTCTTGTGGTGCTTGCCGTAGTGGTATTCCAGGGTTTCCTTGGAAAAATGCGGTTCCAGGCCATCCAGGGCATAGGGCAATTCGGGAAGGGTATGGACCATGAGAGGATACTCCTGCGCGGAATGGATGGGAAAAACCAGGTGCTTCAAAGCACCGGTTGCCTGAACCGGGGGTGGCGTCACCCCGTTCGGGCCGGCGGTTTAAGTGAGGCATTACCATAGGCGATGGCATGGGTTTAATGCAATGCGCCGGGTTTGTGTCGAGGCCAATTGAGAGAATGAAATAACCAAATTACGAGTTCATTTGGATCAATTCAATGGCATAGCCGTCCGGGTCCCGGATGAAGGCAATGTGCGTCGTGCCATGCTTCATGGGGCCGGGCTCCCGGGTGATCACGCCCCCTCGCTGGCGCAGCGTCTCACAAGCGCCGTACAGATCGTCCACACCGATGGCGATATGGCCGAACCCATTGCCCAATTCGTAATGATCGGTGTCCCAGTTATGGGTCAGCTCCACCACCGCTGTGGTGGATTCCTCTTCGTAGCCGACGAAAGCGAGCGTAAACCGGCCATCTGGATAATCCTTACGGCGCAACAGACGCATGCCCAGCACCTCAGTATAGAAGGCCAGGGATCGCTCCAGATCGGTCACGCGCAGCATGGTATGAAGGATTCGCATGAGATGCCTCCAGACAGAGATTCCGATCCGGCATTTCTCAATTACGGTATCGGCAAGAAGAACGGAACGACGGCAGGTGGTGGCTGCTTTACCGTGAGCGGCGACCCATCATCGATTAAGGTGCCGTTTAATGGCCCTTGCCATGAGACTGGCCTGTTTCAAGTGCCTGTTCTCTAGAATGACTTTCCTTCATGACAATCGTTCCATTGATTGCGCCCATTTGCGCTCATTCGGCATAAGTCTTCATGCCAGCAAGATTTTTGGCATCTCGCCGTCGAGGCGCTGGATCGAGCGTAGCGTCATTGACGAGATGTGAACCTTACGCCGTGACGGTGCAGCCGCTCAAAGGCCAGCGCAGGCTCAGGCCCGTCGCCAGCCGGGCAATGTCACGTTCCCGGTCGCGCATCAGGGCGTGGGCGGCATCCACGGTGATCGGCATGAAGCCGACCGCGTCGCCAGGACGCAATTGTCCCAGCCGTGGCCAATCGATGCGGGCGACGGTGCCCAGCACCGGGTAGCCGCCCGTGGTCTGACGCTCGGGACCCAGGATAATGGGCTGACCGTCCGGGGGAAGCTGGATGGTACCGAAAGTCACGCCTGCCGACAGGCGTTCCGGGCCGCCCGGCAACGACAACGCGGGACCCAACAGCCGCATTCCCATGCGGTCGCACTGGCTGCTGATGCGATAACGGGTTTCCCTCAATTCCTGCTGTTCGTGTTCCGGCAGGGCGGCCCAGTCCGTGCCGGGGATGAAGCGCAGGAGTCCCGGGTGATTGATCGGGACATCAGCCATTGGTGTCACCCACCAGCGGCACCAGACTGACTGGCCCGGGTGCTGCGGGGGCAGCAGGTGGGCAGTCCCCAGGGACAGGCGGTCGCCAGTCTGCAGCGGTCGTCCCGCCAGTCCACCCAGTGCGGCCTTTGCGTCGGTGCTGCGACTGCCCAATACCTGCGGCACGTCAAGCCCTCCATCCACGGCCAGATAGGCACGGCAACCCCGACTCGGCCCGTCAAAACCGATGCGCGCGCCGGCCGGTGCCCACACCGGCCGCCAGGTGGGCAGGGGCGCGCCGTCCAGCGTCGCGGTCAGATCGGCGCCGGTCACGGCGATCCAGGCGCCCGTCTCCAAAATGAGCCGGGGCCCCACCAAGGTGATTTCCAGCAGCGCCGCGTCGGGGGCATTGCCCATCAAATGATTGGCAATGCGCGCCGCGTCGGGGTCCATGGCGCCACCGGGGGACAGGCCCAGGTGCTGGAATCCCGTTCGGCCAGGATCCTGGATGGTCGTGAGCAGACCGGGGTGCTCGACGTGGATCATGGCAGGTGCGCCAGAGAGTCGAAGGCCGCTGCATCAATGGCGCTGAAGCGCAGCGTATCCCCTGGCGCCAGCAGGCAGGGCGGTGTGCGGTGAGGATCGAAAAGCCGGAGAGGGGTGCGCCCGATGAGCTGCCAGCCCCCCGGCGTGGCGTGGGGGTAGACGCCGGTTTGGGCGCCGGCGATACCGACCGAGCCGGCGGCGACCATGGCTCGGGGAGTGGATCGCCGGGGCATGGCAAGCACGGGATCGAGTCCGCCAAGATAAGCAAAGCCGGGCGTGAAGCCTAAGAAATACACCCGATAGATCGCCGCACTGTGGCGCTGGATGACCGCCTCCGGCGTGAGGCCGGCATGGGCTGCAACGACGTCCAGATCGGGGCCGAAGCGCCCGCCATAGCAAACCGGCAGCACCACTTCGGTGCCTCGGCGTGGTTCAAGGCGATCCCCAGCATCGATCAGCGTGGCCAGCGTCCGGGCCAGGGCATCGAAGCGCCAGCGCAGCGGATGGTAATGCACAGTCAGCGTGACATAGGCGGGGACCAGGTCGGTGAGATCCGGCACTTGGGCCGCCCGGATACGCCCGGCGAGGCGATGAACCCGGGCGTTGATCAAAGGATCCAGTCGATCGCCCAGGGTGATCTGCAGCGCGCTGTCTCCGAGGGGAGTGATCAAGGGCGCCGGATAAGGGGAGTGTTCAGACGATCCCATGGCGTGAGCTTAAGGGCGCGTGGTTGGCGGTTTCAATGGCGCCAAGCGTCAGGCACGGCAGGCGTGGAAAACTTGTCCTCGTGAGGTATAGCGGGATGGCGGCGCCAGTAAGGGCAGGTGCGTATTGGGTAACGAATCTGTTGCCGCTCGCGCAAGAAGCGGTTTGCTCAGTGCGTGCCCGGCGTTAGCCGAGGAAGTCCAGCACGCGCCGATTGAAGCCTTCGGGCTGCTCCAGGTGCAGGAAATGCCCGACGCCGGGCAATACCTCCTGGCGGCTGTCCGGATGAGGGAAGGCCTTCTCCCCGCCGCGATACATCTCCGGCCCGATGCAGCCATCTTCGCTGCCCACCAGAATCAGCGCAGGCCAGGACTTGGCAGAAAACATCAGCTGCAGTTGCGTCAACGGTTCGGGCGCGCCCAGCAGTTGCGCCGGATTGATCAGGGCGCGGTAATAGGCGGTGGCCTGTTCCAGCCCTTGAGGGCGGCGCAGGCAAGCAATGACGCGCTCAAGCTGGGGGTGATCGGGTTGCAGATTCGGCGACCAACGCCGCCACAGGGTATGGATATAGGCAAAATCGTCTCGCCTGATCTGTGCGCAAGCGCCGGGAACCTGGAAATAATACATATAGCGCGACCGCAGCAACTGGCGCGGATTGATCTGCCGCAGGAAGGTACGCAACGGCGGCACGGCGGCCAGAACGACCCGTTCGATGCGGTAGGCCAGCGGGCGACCCTCTTGGTGCAGGCCGCAGAGCATCTGGGTCAGGATCGATCCCCAGTCATGGCCGACGATGCGCACTGCCTGATGTGTCGCCACATGGCCCAGGAAATCGTTGAGCATGCGACCGACGGCCAGGATGGAGGCGCCGCCCGGATGGGGCAGGTCGGAATCACCATAGCCCGGCAGCAAAGGCGCGAGACAGCGATAGCCCTCGTGACAGGCCGCCTCGACGAGGCTTTCGAAGGTCTGGGGTGTGTCCGGAAAGCCGTGCAGAAGAAGCAATGGGCGATGCCCACTGCCGAACTCAAAATAGGCCAGCGTCCCGTAGCGGGTCGGCAGGTGTTTCAAAGCCGCATTCCATTGCTCGCGCATTGCATCTCTCATGACGTGTCGTCAGTCGCTTTTTGGTCAGGATTTGGCTCACGCGCACAGCTTGGCGCATTGGAAGCGCGACACGGCGTAAATCGCCGGGCATGAGGTGAAGACCGATTCGCATCAGCTGTGGCAAGTCACATCCCCGACACCCGGCGTTTCCGGGTGCCAGGGGTGGCGCTTCGCTCAGGTGTGGGCGGTGACCAATCCTGCGGGTGCATCGGGTGGCAGATAGCCGTCCAGCGCATCGCCGGTACGAATGAACGGCACCGGCCGGCCCTGTTCCTCATAGTAGCGTCGGCCAGCGATGATCAGTTCGGGAATGCCGCTGCGCAGATTTTCACGCGCGGCCAGCTCGCGTTCCGCCGGGGTGGCAAATTTTTCATCCCATTCGAGCAGGCGCGGGGTAATCACCCGATTCCACCAAGCTGGAAACAAGGCCACGAAACCGGAACCCAGATAGCCCCACGGGGTGGTCATCGCCTGTCCCATGTGGGCCATGGGTTGCAACTCGTATTCTTCCACCTGGGCATCCGAATGATGGTGCGAGTGGCGCGAGATGGCCGAGACCAGCCAGTAGGTCATGCGGTGGGCATCGTCCCAGGCATGGCGCGGTTGGAACGGCTGCGTCGGCAGTCGCACCAGGCCCTGGTGCTCGATGTAGTTGGCGACCTCCAGCCCGGTATGGGCCAGGATGCCGATGGCGAGGAAGGCCAACAGGCCCCATACGCCGGCTGCATGAAAGAACATGGCGGCAATCAACACTTCGATGCCCCAGCCTTGCAGGGCCCCATTGCGCCAGCTCCAAAGAGGCTCGCCAAGCTTGCCCAGCCGTTGCTTTTCCAGCGCCCAGGTCATGCGGTACTGCCCGATCACCGAGCGCAACCGGAAGCGCCAGAAGCTTTCGCCGCGGCGGGCCCAGGACGGATCGGCGGGCGTGCCGACCAGATTGTGGTGGCCGTAGGGATGGCGAATGGTGAAGTAGCTGAACATGCCGAACGCTGAACCGATGCGGGCGGCGACCACCGACTTGAGATCGTAGGTGCGATGGCCCAGGTTGTGCCCGATCACCACGCCGGCGAGTGCTCCCGCGCCCGCGGCCAGTCCCAGCCCACCCAGCAGGGTGCCGATGTGGTCATGGGCCGCATGTGCCGCCACCGGGTCAAAACCCGTCAGTGATTGGACTGCCGCGCCGATGCCGAACAGGTCGACGCCATTGGACAGGCCGAGCATCCAGGCAAATGCAATGACCACGGCCGCCATCAGGGGTTGGGTCAGGATTTCCATCCAGATCAGCAGATTGGGATGGCGCCACGTGCCTTCGTAGTGGCGGGTGTCCTCGCCGAAAAACAGATCGCCCACGATGACATAGGCGCCCAGCAACAGGGTGTAGATCAGCAATCCCGAACCGCCGATGATGAAAAGTGGAATTGAAAGCCCCAGCAGCAGGGGAAACTGGAAAAACTTGATGTAGTCCCAGACGGAACGAATGGCATCCATGGTGTTGTCTCCTCAAAGGTTCTGATTCCATCAGCCCTCTACGGGACTGTACAGGATCATCGTGGCACGACCATACCGGCCGTTCAAGTTCCTGCGGCAAAAGGTCGCAGGCGCTTGAGCGCACGCTTGGCAAGAACTGCAGTGGTATTTTCGCGCATCCATCCAGGCAACATGGCAAGTTGTCGGGACGCAAGGGTATTGGAACTTCGGCCTTGCAGGGGTTTCGAGGTCGGGATACAACCTCTCGGATCTCTTGCGGGGATCAAGGGTTTTCGAAGCCGCCCTCATGAACCGCTCAGGCACCGCTCCGCAGGCGCCATTCTGCCAACCCGTGCTGCAAGACAAACGCTGCTCCTGCCGGCCGACAGCGTTCACATGACGATGCCTGCCCGGCGCTCAACCGAGCGCTTGGCCTTGTGTGGCATCCTGTTTTGGACCGCTGTTGCGTCGGCGGGGATTACCGCGCGCGCATATGGGGAAACAACAGTACGTCGCGGATGGAGGGCGCATCGGTCAACAGCATCACCAGCCGGTCGATGCCGATGCCCTCGCCCGCCGTGGGGGGCAGGCCATGTTCCAGCGCAACGACATAATCGGCATCGAAGAACATGGCCTCGTTGTCGCCGGCATCTTTCTGTGTGACCTGGGCCTGGAAGCGGCGCGCCTGGTCCTCGGCATCGTTCAGCTCGGAAAACCCGTTGGCGATCTCCCGGCCACCCACGAAGAACTCGAAACGGTCGGTGATTTCGGGATCCGTATCGTTGGCGCGGGCCAGGGG
>JBAUIG010000142.1:0-7917 GCA_049682735.1 Candidatus Macondimonas sp.
CCATGCTAGGATGCGCGCCGAGTGGCCCGGAGCAGATGCATTCGGGTGGAAAGAACGGCACAGGACGGGAAACACCACATGTCGATTGGCGTGATTTTTCCGGGACAAGGTTCCCAGTCGGTGGGGATGCTGGCCGCGCTGGCCGAGGAATTCCCCGAGGTCAGGTCCTGCTTCGAGGAAGCCAGCACGGTGCTGGGTTATGACTTGTGGGCGCTGGTTCAGCAAGGCCCCGAGGAAAAACTCAACCAGACGGCTGTCACCCAGCCGGCTCTGCTCACCGCCGGGGTTGCGGTCTGGCGGGTTTGGCAGGGCGAGAATGGCCCGGCGGCCCGGGTGATGGCAGGGCACAGCCTGGGTGAATACACTGCGCTGGTCTGCGCCGGGGCAATGCGCTTTGCCGATGCGGTGCAGGTGGTAGCCCGGCGCGGCGAGCTGATGCAGCAAGCAGTTCCGGCCGGGGAGGGGGCAATGGCCGCGATCCTGGGGCTGGAAGATACTCAGGTGGCCGAGGCCTGCGCCGAGGCCGCTCAGGGCCAGGTGGTGGAAGCGGTCAATTTCAATTCGCCGGGCCAGGTGGTCATCGCCGGCCACCGGACGGCGGTGGAGCGAGCGATTGCGGCGGCCAGCGCCCGCCGTGCCAAGAAGGCGCTGATCCTGCCGGTCAGCGTCCCATCCCATTGCGCCTTGATGATTCCGGCGGCGGAGCAATTGGCCGAGGTGCTTGAGGCGGTGACGATCCAGGCGCCGAAGATCCCGGTGATCCATAATGTGGACGCTCGCCCCCACAGCGAACCCCAGGCGATCCGTGCCGCCCTGGTGCAGCAACTCCACCGGCCGGTACGCTGGGTCGAGGTGGTTCGCGCCATGACCGCCGATGGCCTGGCCTTGTTCATCGAGCCGGGGCCGGGCAAGGTGCTGAGCGGACTGGGCAAGCGCATCGAGCGGGAAGCGAACTTCCTGCCGGTGTTCGACCCGGAGTCGTTCGCCAAAGCCCTGCACAGCGCATTGGAGATCTGAATCAATGAGTGAGCCACGCATTGCCCTGGTGACCGGGGCTTCACGCGGCATTGGCCAGGCCATTGCCCACGAACTGGCCACCCGTGGAATGACCGTGATCGGCACGGCCACGAGCACCGAGGGCGCCGCGCGGATCGAGGCGGATCTGCGCGCACACGGTGGCAGCGGCTTCGGCCACGTGCTCAACGTCACGGATCCGGCGTCCGTGCAGGCGCTGATGGAGGCGCTGAAAGCGCAACCCGGTGAACCGGCCGTTCTGGTCAATAACGCCGGCATCACCCGCGACAATCTGTTGATGCGCATGAAGGACGCCGAGTGGGATGACATCATCGCCACCAATCTGACCTCGGTCTATCGGCTCTCCCAGGCCTGTTTGCGCCCGATGATGAAGGCGCGCTGGGGGCGCATCATCAGCATCGCCTCGGTGGTCGGCGTCATGGGGAATGCCGGTCAGAGCAATTATGCTGCGGCCAAGGCCGGCATCATTGGTTTTTCCAAGTCGCTGGCACGGGAAGTCGGTTCCCGGGGCATTACAGTCAATGTCGTGGCACCGGGTTTCATTGCCACCGACATGACCGATGCGCTCCAGGAAGCCCAACGCACAGCAATTCTTTCTCAGGTCGCCTTGGGGCGGCTGGGCTCTGCGCAGGAAGTGGCACAGGCCGTCGCCTTCCTGGCCTCGGACGCCGCCGGGTATATCACCGGCGAGACGCTTCACGTAAATGGCGGTCTTTACATGATTTGACCGTGCTTGCGCGGTGACAGATACACTCCCTTTCATTACAATGGCGCCCGCGCGCCAGCGTCTGCGGGCAAATCGAGAGGATTCAGGAAAATGAGCAGTATTGAAGAACGGGTCAAGAAGATCATTGTGGAACAACTGGGCGTCAAGGAAGAGGAAGTGGTCCACGAGGCTCATTTCGTCGATGATCTGGGTGCCGACTCCCTGGACACGGTGGAGCTGGTGATGGCTCTGGAAGAGGAATTCGAATGCGAAATTCCGGATGAGGAGGCCGAAAAGCTGACCACAGTAGGACAGGTCATCGACTACATCAAAGCCAATCTGGCCGGTTGATCCCGATCCGATCCTTTTGCAGCCTGCGATAACCGTCGCCGCCGAGGCGGCGGTTTTTTGCGTACGAATCTGAGCATGGAGGCCAGTAAGCATGGAAAAGCGCCGCGTTGTCGTCACTGGCCTGGGAATGGTTACGCCGCTGGCTCTGGATACCCCGGCTACCTGGTCGGCCATCCTGGCCGGTACCAGCGGCATCGGTCCCTTGGTCGTGGATTTCGATCTTGAGAAATTTCCCACCCGCATCGGCGGCCAAATCCGGGGATTCGATGCTACCCATTACATGTCCGGCAAGGACGCCCGCCGCATGGATACCTTCATCCAGTACGGCGTTGCCGCCGCCCATGAAGCGATTCGGGATGCGGCGCTGGTGGTAACGCCCGAGAACGCCGAGCGGATCGGGCTGGCGATTGGTTCCGGGATCGGCGGCATCGAAGGCATCGAGAAGAATCATCTTGCCTTTCTGGAAAACGAGCTCTCGCCGCGCAAGATCTCTCCTTTTTTCGTGCCGTCCAGCATCATCAACATGGTGGCCGGCAATCTGTCCATCATGCACGGCATCAAAGGGCCGAATCTGGCCGTGGTGACCGCATGTACCAGCGGCGCCCATAACATCGGCCTGTCGGCGCGCCTGATCCAGGCCGGCGATGCCGACATCATGATCGCCGGAGGGGCCGAGATGTCCACCACCCCGATTTCGCTGGGTGGTTTTTGCGCCGCGCGTGCGCTATCCACGCGCAATGATGAGCCGACCCGTGCCAGCCGGCCCTTCGATCAGGATCGGGATGGCTTTGTCATGGGGGATGGGGCAGGCATTCTGGTGCTGGAATCTCTGGAGAGTGCGCAGGCCCGTGGCGTGCCGATCTATGCCGAGTTGGTGGGCTTTGGCATGAGCGCCGATGCCCATCACATCACCCAGCCCAGCGAAGGTGGGGAAGGGGCGGCCCGGTGCATGGTCAATGCCTTACACGATGCGGGTCTCGCCCCGACGCAAATCGACTATATCAATGCACACGGCACTTCCACGCCGGCCGGCGATGTCGCGGAAACTCAAGCCATCAAGCGTGCCTTCGGGGAGCATGCCCGGCGCCTGGCCGTCAGCTCGACCAAATCGATGACGGGGCACATGCTGGGAGCGGCCGGGGCGGTGGAGGCAGCTTTTTCCATTCTGGCCTTGCGCGACCAGATCCTGCCGCCCACCATCAATCTGGACCAGCCGGACGCCGAGTGCGATCTGGACTATGTTCCCCATCAGGCCCGTCCGGCCCGGCTGGAGCACGTGTTGTCCAATTCCTTTGGTTTTGGTGGCACCAATGGTTCGCTGATTTTCCGCCGGGTCGGCTGATCCGGGATTGTCGTCCACGGTGTCTGGTGTCCTGTCCGTCCACCGTCGCCGGCTCCCGGCCCGACCCGACTTGTTGGCGCTGCAGGCCTGCTTCCCGCAGCGCTATCCGGTGCTGCTGGAAAGCGCCGCCTCCCATCCGCTGACCGGCCGCTACGACTTGCTGCCCGCCTTCCCCGAGACGGTTATCGAAGCCCGGGGGCGGGGGGATGGTTTTCTCGCCGAACTCGATGCCGCCTGCCGTCTCGAACCCGACGCGTTCAATGCGGATGAGTTGCCCTTCCTCGGCGGTTGGGTGGCCTATCTGGGCTATGAATTGGCGGGCGCCATCGAGCCGTGTTTGCACTTGCCCATGCCCACCGTCGGCAGCTTGCCGACCGCCCTGGCGCTGCGATGTCCCGCGGCCCTGATTCATGACCATCTGCGCGGTGAAAGCTGGGCGGTGGCAGAGCGGGCGGGCGATGTGGATCGATTGCTCGCGGATCTGGCGCGGGTGCCTGCGCTGGCGCCGCCCAGGCTGCCTGCCTGCGTCGTGACAGAGGAGGATCCAGCGCGCGATCTGGCGGCCATCGATCGGGCGCAACACTATATCCGGGATGGGGATATCTTTCAGGCCAATCTGTCGCGCCGCTGGCAGGGGGAATTTGCAGGTCCGGTGGCCCCCGAAGCGCTCCATGCCCGTTTGCGCCAAAACAATCCGGCCCCGTATGCGGCTCTTATGCGCTGGGGCGAGGCTGCCGTGTTGTCCACCTCGCCGGAGCGGCTGCTGTGTCGCGATGGCGATCGGATCCAGACCCGTCCCATTGCCGGCACCCGACCACGGGATCCCGATCCAGCCCGGGATCACGCGCTGGCTCAGGAGTTGCTCGCCCATCCCAAGGAGCGCGCGGAGCATGTGATGCTGGTGGATCTTGAGCGCAATGATCTGGGCCGCATCTGCCGGCCCGGCAGCGTGCAGGTGGTGGAACGGCTGCAGGTCGAGACCTATGCCCACGTGCACCATATCGTCTCGGCCGTCGCAGGCCGGCTGCGGTTTGATGTGGGCGCGGCGGAGATCTTGAGCGCCCTGTTTCCCGGCGGCACCATCACAGGCTGCCCCAAGGTGCGTTGCATGCAGATCATTGCTGTACTGGAAGGCGAAGCCCGGGGACCCTACACCGGCTCGATGGGATACATCAGCCGCCACGGCCGCATGGATTTCAATATCCTGATCCGCACCGCCCTGCTCAGGGATCGGGAAGTTCTGTTCCGCGCCGGCGGCGGCATTGTGGCCGATTCCGATCCAGTGCGGGAACTGGCGGAGACACGCGCCAAGGCCAAGGGACTGCTGCGCGCCCTGGCGGGCGAGGGCACGTGCTGACTTGGGTGGATGGCCATCCGCAGGCGGCCGTGCCGGTGGTCGATCGCGGCCTGCAGTATGGCGATGGGCTGTTTGAAACCGTGCTGATCGATCGGGGTCAAGCGCTTGCCTGGGACCAGCATGTGGCGCGTCTGCGTCGGGGTTGCCGGGCCTTGCGCCTGCCGGAGCCGCCCATCGCCACGCTGGAAGCGGATCGGGATGGTTTGTGCGCGCGGGGTCCGGCCCAGGCGGTTTTGAAGATTATCCTGACGGTGGGCGGAGCAGGGCGGGGCTATGCCCGGCCCCAGCCTCCCACATGGCGCCGCATCCTCTCCCTGGCGCCGGCGCCGGAATGGCCGTTGGCCGAGTATCGGGACGGCATCCGGGTGCGCTGGTGTCGGCAACTCTGGTTTCCCGACCCGACTCTTACCGGCATCAAACACTTGAATCGGCTGACGCAGGTGCGGGCGCGGGCGGAGTGGAATGATCCGCAGATCACTGAGGGATTGCTGCGCGACCCGGACGGAAGCGTGATCGGGGGAACCATGAGCAATCTCTTCGTGGTGCGTGACGGCGCCTTGTTGACACCTGGGCTGCGGCATTGTGGCGTCGCGGGCACGATGCGTGCGCGAGTCATGGCGGCCTCCGCGGCCCAGGGCCTGCCGGTGCGGGAAACGGCGCTGTCGGTCATGGACTGCCTCCAGGCCGATGAATTGTTCGTGTGCAATGCGGTGCGCGGAGTCCGGCCGATCCGGCAACTGGGCGCACGATCCTTTGCGGCGGGGCCGGTGACGCGGGCACTGCAGCGTGAGATCGGCCCGCCCTGGCCCGCTCCGGGACATGGAGCAGGGTGGTGAAGGGGTACAAGGCTTGCGCCCGCAAGTTCATCCTGCTGGCCAGTCTATGGACGCTGGTGAGCCTGTTGGCGGTAGGCGGAGGATGGGGGCTGTTCAACCACTATCGCCATAGCCCTTTATCCGGCATGGAGACGCCCCGGATCATCGAGATCGTTCCTGGAGAAGGCTTTTCCACCATCACCCAAAAGCTTCAGGCGCAAGGGATCATCCGATCCCGATGGCCGTTCATGGCCATGGCCGCGTTGCAGGGTCGCACCACGCGCATTCGGGCGGGGGAGTATCGCCTGTCGCCGGGCATCACGCCGCAAGGTTTGCTGGATCAACTGGTGAAGGGCGAAATTCTGCTGCACCGCCTCACGCTGGTGGAAGGGTGGACGTTTCGTCAGGTGCGCGGGGCCGTCGCCGGACATCCTGAAATCCGTCAGACCTTGACCGACCTGACCGATGATGCCGTGATGGGGGCGCTTGGTGACTCCGGCCTTTCCCCAGAAGGACGGTTCTTCCCGGACACTTACCTGTTCCCCCGCGGGACATCCGATCTCAAGCTGTTGCAGCAGGCCCATCATCGCCTTCAGGCGGAGCTGGAGGCGGCATGGGCAGCACGCCAGCCCGACTTGCCGTTCAAGTCCCCGGTAGAACTATTGACGCTCGCCTCCTTGGTGGAAAAGGAAACTGCCCTGGCATCCGAGCGACCTCAAATCGCCGGGGTATTCGTGCGGCGATTGCGTCTTGGCATGCCTTTGCAGACCGATCCCACTGTGATTTTTGGCTTGGGTGCGGATTTCGATGGCAACATCAGGCGCCGGGATTTGCAGATGGAGCACCCCTACAATACTTACCGCATTGCCGGGCTTCCCCCGGGCCCCATCGCCTTGGTGGGGCGTGCCGCTTTGGCGGCGGCCGCCCATCCGGCGCCGGGGGACACGCTCTATTTCGTTTCCCGGGGCGATGGATCCCATGTGTTTTCCAGCACCCTGGAGGCCCACAATCGGGCCGTGAATTGTTACCAACGCAAGCAATGCCTGGGAGTGACACCCTGATGTCCAATGGCCGGGGCCATTTCATCACCCTGGAGGGTGCCGAAGGCGTGGGCAAGAGTACTCACCTGCCTTTTGTTACGGATTTTCTGCGCGTGCGCGGGTTGGAGGTGATCCAGACCCGGGAGCCTGGGGGGACGGCGCTGGCTGAAGGCATCCGCGGGCTGTTTCTCGCCGCCCACGAGATGCCCCCGGAAAGTGAACTGCTGCTGCTGTTCGCAGCCCGCGCCAGTCATCTGCGCGAAGTCATTCTGCCAGCCTTGCAGCGCGGCGCCTGGGTGGTCTGCGATCGCTTCACCGATGCCACCTATGCCTACCAAGGCGGCGGACGGGGCGTCGATCCGGCCTGGATCGCCGAACTGGAAGCGCGGGTGCAGGGTGAACTGCGTCCGGATTGGGTGCTGGTGCTGGACGCGCCCGTTGCCGTGGGCCGTGCGCGGGCGGCCGCGCGGCGCGGTGCGGTGGACCGTATCGAAGGGGAGGGTGACGCTTTTTTTGAACGGGTGCGGCAGGTTTATCGGATGCGTGCCCAACAACCGGGCTACCGGCTGCTGGACGCCAGCGGCGCCATCGACACCGTTCAGCTTCAACTGCGCCAGATTCTGGAGGACATCTTGAGTCATGAGCGAGGCTGAGGCCGGCTTAGGCTTGAATGCCCTGGCGTCGTCGGCGCCCTTTCCCTGGCAGAAAGCGCTTTGGGAACGGCTCGTCAGTGCCCATCGAGAGGACCGGCTGGCCCATGCCTACCTTGTGGCCGGCCCGCCCGGTGTGGGCAAACGCGCGTTCGCGCAGCGCTTCGCCGCCAGTCTGCTGTGCCTTGAACCCGATGCACGCGGTCATCCATGTGGGCATTGCGGGGGTTGTCTGCTGATGCGAGCGGGCTCCCATCCCGATTTCAGTGTGCTCGCCCCGGAGAGCGGCAAAACCCAGATTCCCATCGATGCCGTGCGGGAGCTGAGCGCCTCCCTTGACCTGGCGGCGCATCAGGGCCGTTATCGAGTGGCGCTCATCATTCCGGCGGAAGCCATGACGCCGCAATCGGCCAACAGCCTGCTCAAGACCCTGGAGGAACCCGGGGCGGGCGTGATCTTGATATTGGTCAGCGATCGGCCATTGGCGGTGCTGTCCACCTTGCGCAGTCGCTGCCAGCGGGTTGACTGCCCCATTCCGCCCGAGAACGAGGTGCGCGGCTGGTTGACCGCGGATCGGCAAGACAGCGCCCTGCTGGCGCGGGTACTGGCGCTCTCTGGTGG
>JBAUIG010000143.1:0-1877 GCA_049682735.1 Candidatus Macondimonas sp.
GCCGCGCCGCCGCGCTGCGCTGTGCCGAACAGATTCGTCCCCGCTCGCCCCACAAGCCCTTGCCCGAATCGGCGAGCGATCTGGGCGAGGCACGTCTGGACCGCTTCCGCAACGCCAAGGGCAGCCTAAGCACCGCCCAGATCCGGCTCAACATGCAGCGCACCATGCAAAACAACGCCGCCGTGTTCCGCACAGGCGATGTGTTGCAGGAAGGCTGCGAGCAGATCGAATCGGTGTATCGTTCCTTCAGTGAGGTGTCGGTGGGCGACCGCGGCCTGATCTGGAACAGCGACCTGATCGAGACCCTGGAACTGGACAACCTGCTGGGCAATGCGGTGACGACGATGTTTGCCGCGCGCAACCGCACCGAGAGCCGGGGCGCCCATGCCCGCGAGGATTTCGCCGAGCGCGATGACCAGAATTGGATGAAGCATTCACTGATCTGGATGGACGCCCAGGGTCTGGTCAGCATCGGTTACCGGCCGGTGCATCTCTATACGCAGACCGATCAGGTCGACGTGGTGCCGCCCAAGGCGCGCGTCTACTAAGGATCAGGATTTCAGCGATCGGGCATTGCCCGCATCTGGCGCTTGGCTTGCCGGACTCCGAAGAGGACTCGTTCATGGCCCAGTTCAAACTTCCCGCGAATTCCCGTGTGCAGGTCGGCAAGACCTTTCCGGCGCCCAGTGGCGCCAAGCGGGTCAAGCGTTTCGTGGTGTATCGCTACGACCCGGAAACCGGCGGGAATCCCCGCCTGGATACCTACGAGCTTGATCTGGACGATTGCGCGCCCATGGTCCTGGACGCCCTGATCAAGATCAAGAACGAGATCGATCCGAGCCTGACCTTCCGCCGCTCCTGCCGGGAAGGCATCTGCGGCTCCTGCGCCATGAACATCGACGGCACCAACACCCTCGCCTGCACCAAGCACATCGGCGAGGTCTCAGGGGATGTGCGCATCTATCCCCTGCCGCACCTGTCGGTGATCAAGGACCTGGTGCCCGACCTGACTCACTTCTATGCCCAATACGCGGCCGTGGAGCCCTGGCTCAAGACCAAGACGCCGACGCCGCCGGATCGGGAACGGCTGCAATCCAAGGAAGAACGCGCCAAGCTCGACGGGCTGTATGAGTGCATCCTCTGCGCCTGCTGCTCGACGTCCTGCCCCAGCTACTGGTGGAACGACCGCTATCTCGGCCCCGCCGCCTTGCTGCAGGCCTATCGCTGGATCGCCGACAGCCGCGACGAATCCATCGGTGAGCGCCTCGATGCGCTGGAAGACCCCTTCAAGCTGTATCGCTGCCACACCATCATGAACTGCACCAACACCTGCCCCAAGGGCCTCAATCCTGCCAAGGCCATTGGCGAGATCAAGCAGCTGATGGTGCTGCGCCGCTGAGCGGGCGCACGACAGTGGCAGGCGACGTCGGGGCGAGCGAACTGGGGAGGTTGCGCTGGCGATGCCGGCGCGGCATGAAGGAGCTTGATGAGCTGCTGCTCGCCTATCTGCCCCATTATCCCAACGCACCTGCCGCCGAACGGGCCGCCTTCGAGACCCTGCTGGAACTGCCCGACCCCGATCTCTACCGATTGATGCTGGCCACCACCGCCGGATCCGATCCTTCCCTGGAGCCCCTCCTTGAACGGCTTCGCCGGGGCCTGCCGCATCGATCCTGAGCCTTCGCGCCGCCTCGCCGTCCTGCTCGGGATCGGCTATGGCGGCGCCCTCCTGTTGGCGGTAACCGGACTCACGGGCCTGTTGCGAGCATTGTGTCTGGCGGGAATTCTCTGTTCTGCGGCATGGACCTGCTGGCGCCATTTCGGCCCCGGCCGCATCGTGCGTGCCGAACAACTGGAGGCCGGGCGCTGGCAACTGC